>JAKIVT010000049.1 GCA_022750415.1 Thermoplasmata archaeon | reverse complement strand
TCCCCTCGATTCCGCGCCCCTCGCCTTTCAGCCGGCCGTCGAGCGGGCCCGGTCCAGGTTCTCGGTCATGGACCCCCTCGGCTCGATGGACGAAGGGGCAGCCTCGGAACTCGCCTCCGACCGGCTGCGCCTCCTGGGGTCGTTGGCCGAACCGATCCTCGCGGCGGCCCAGAAGGGCCCGGTCCTCATCCTCCTCGACGACCTCCATCGGGCCGACGAGGCGTCGCGCGCTTTCCTCCTCTACCTCCTACCCAGAATCGCCACCCTTCCGATCTGGGTCCTCGCCACCTGCGACCCGGCCCGGGCGAACGCCCACCCTGGCTCGGACCCGTTGGTCGGCATCCGCGCTCGCGGGGAGGTCGAACGGGTCACGCTCCCCCCGCTCACCGAACCGGAAGTGGCCGAGTTTGTGCAGTGGACGGTCCCCGGCGAACCGCTCCCCGCGTCGGAGATCCATCGCCTCCACGTCAAGTCCGGAGGTGTCCCCTTCCGGGTCGTCCAGTTGCTGGCCCCCTCGGCCTCCACGCCCGACGAGGAGGCGGCCGCCGCGAGCGCCTCGGATTCGGTCGCGGGTACCGGGGCGGAGCGCGAGGCGGAGAGTGTCCTGAACCTTGCCCTCGTCGCCGGACCGGAGGTGCATGTGAAACGGGTCGCCGCGGCCGCGGGTCTCTCCGAGGAGGCGACCTCCCGGTATCTCTCGCAGCTCGCCACCAAGGGTGTGCTCCATGCCGTTGGCGAAGGCCGGTTTGGATTCGACCGGGAGGAGACCCGAGACAGCATGATCGCCCGACTCCCGGCCCGGACCGTCCAACTCTCGCATCGGAAGCTCGCGGAGGCGCTGCTGCGCGATGGCCCCGCCGGGGTGGACCTCGTCTACGCGGTCGCGCGCCACGCCTACCTCGGGGGACTGGACCGGGAAGCGGTCGAGTACAACCAGCGGGCGGCCTCGATCGCCGCGGAGTCGTTCCAACCGGACGTTTCCCTCCTGTACCTCCGCCTCGCCCTCGAGGCGCTCGCCCGGTTCGCCCCGACCGACACGCAGACCGAGCTGCAGATCCGAATCGAGGTGGCCGTCCAGCAGGCCCACCTCGGCCCGCCGGAGGCCGCCGAGGCGCTCCTCGAGGAGATCCGACACTCGGACCGGCTCTGGAACTCCGCGAGTCCCGTCGACCGCGCGCTCGTCGGAGTGTACCGGGCCCGGGTCCTCGCCGACCAAGGGCGATGGGACGAGGCCGAGCAGTCGCTGCACGACATGCCGGTCAACCTCCGAGGTCTCGACCGCGGCGACCTCCGTCGACTCGCGTACCGCTTGGAGGGCGAGATCCAGTTCTACCGGGGCAACTACACCGAAGCGCTCGAATCCCACGAGGCGGCGCTGGCCATCGCCGGGGAAGAAGGCGAACCCCGGGAATACGCCTCGGAGGAGATCCGTCGGGCGACCGTGCTGTCCATGATCCCGGGACGCGAACCGGAGGCCCTCGAGGAGTTCCGGACCGCCATCGACCGGCTGATGGAACTGGGCGACCACGCCGAGGCGGCCCTGGGGACCCTTTGCCTCGGAGTCCAACTCAATGCTCTCGGTCGGACCGAGGAGGCGCGGGACGCGCTCCGACGATGCGTCGAGCTCTCCGACGCGGCCAACGACCTCCGGCGCTCGGGATGGGCGCACCTGAACCTGGCCGACCTCGAGTTCGGGGCCACGCGGCTCGACGAGGCCACGGTCGAGGTCCGGAAGGCGAAGGGACGGTTCGAGCGGGTCGAGGACGCCCACGGGACCGCGCGCGCCGCGTTGACCGAAGGACGACTCGCCCTCGCTCGCGGGGAGCTCGCCGAAGCGTCGCGGGCCTTCGAGGTCGCGCGGAAGATCTTCACGGGCCGCCACCTGACGGCCGATGAGCTCGAGGTCGACCTGCGAACGGCCGAGCTCGAGATCGCCCAGAAGGACGCGATGGGGGCCCGACGGCGACTCTCCCGGATCGTCGAGGACGGACTCGCCCGGCTACGACCGGACCTCATCGAGGAGGGCCGGCGGATCGCCCGCCGGCTGGGCGCGCCGACCATCGAGATCGGCTAGGCGGGTCGTCGGAGCGTCGAGCGAGGCCCCCTCCGGAGGGCTCGGCATGGTGTATCCGATCGCCCGAAGTCGGCGGGACGCGAGCCCCACGATTCCGACGAGGAGCATGCCGAGGGCCGCGACCGCGAACCCGTTGCGGACCCCGACGACCTGGATCAGCAACCCCCCCGCCAAGACGCCGAACGGGGCGACGGCCCAGACCATCGTCTCCTGAAGCCCGAGGTACCGTCCGAGAAGTTCCGAGGGGACGACCCGCTGCACGAGCGTGATCGACCCGGTGATCAGGATCCCCATGAGCACGCCCATGGCGCCGAGGGCGAGGAGCGAGACCGCAAACTGGGGGACCAGCACGAGCACCCCGAGGAGCCCGCCGCTCCCGAGGAGCGCCAGACCGAAGAATCGTCCGTAGTACTGGACCACGCGGAACCGGGCGGTCAGAAGCGAGCCGACGAAGAATCCCCCGCTGTATCCTCCCGCGAGGTAGCCGAAGTAGCTCGGCGGGAGGCCGAGTCCGTCGACGGTGAACACGACCAGGTACGGGGAGAACATCGTGACGAAGAATCCGGCGGCCACGCCGGCGACCGTGAGGCGGAGAAGCCACGGATGCCCCTGGAGGAACCGGACACCGGCGGCGAGCTCGTCCCGGAATCCGGGAACGTTCGGGGAGGAGGGCAGGCTCGGGGACGACGGGGGGCTCGGGGACCGGGTCGCCCCCGCGGCAACCAGCGCGAGCAGGACCGCGCCCGCGCCGAACACCACGACGTTGACGCCGAAGCTGGCGGACGTGTCGGCCACGACGAGGAGTCCGGCCGCGAACGCGGCCCCGACCGCCCAGGCGACCGACGAGAACGCCTGGGTGAGCCCATTCGCTCCGTCGAGGGATTCGGACTCGACCAAGCTCGGAAGCAGCGCGGTGGC
Organism: Thermoplasmata archaeon; assembly: GCA_022750415.1. Taxonomy (GTDB): domain Archaea; phylum Thermoplasmatota; class Thermoplasmata; order Lutacidiplasmatales; family UBA184; genus Lutacidiplasma. The sequence goes on along the minus strand of JAKIVT010000049.1, from coordinate 6,642 downwards.
CGACGGGGCGAACACCACGGTCGCCGACTCGAGGATCAGCGCGACGGCGAGTAGGATCCAGAGCCGGAAACCGACCAGTCCGAGAGAGATGGGGACGAGTCCGAGGGCGCCCGCCTGCGCCGCCGCCATGATCACGAGCAGACGCCGTCGACTGTACCGGTCGGCGAGCGCCCCGGCGAGGTAGCCGAGCGCGATCGGAGGGATCGACTCTGCTACGCCGACGGCGGCGACGGCCAGCGTCGACCCGGTCTGGGAATAGACGAGCCAGAGGAGGAGGACGTCGGCGACGCCGAGCCCGGCCCAGCTGGCGGTGTTCCCGCCGAGGAAGAAGGCGAAATTCCGACTCCGCCGGAGGGGAACGGGGGTCGAGGGTCGCTCGCCGGGGCCTCCCGAGGAGGACGGGTCGGGGACCATCGAAATCCTCAGGTCGGTTCCCCGACATGGACCCATCGTTGGGTCGGTCGTTCGGGGACCTCCGTTCGAATCGGGGGCCGGACTAGGGGCTTCGTCGTCGCTTCCCGCACGCGGGGCACGATCGCCAGTACTTCGGCCGGACGACCTCGACGTCGCCCGGCGTCCAAAGGTTGACCTGGAGGAGGCAGCCGTCGTCTTCGGGTCGAAGGCCGGTCAGGAAGTACAACGCGCGAAGGGCCCCGTAGTGGCCGGCGATCCCCGCGGTGGGAGCGATGACCGCATTCGCCGCCGGCTCGGGGAACAGATTCGACCCCACGAACACCTTCTGCGCCCGCTGCCGGCCCTCGAGGTGGTGCTGGAGGCACCGCAGGCACGGGGTCCGGCCCGGAACGAACAGGGCGATCGAGCACCGGGGCCCGGAATAGCTGTTGTCGAGCCAGGGGGTGCCCCGGGCCTCGGCGGCGTCGTTCGTCCAGTGGAGGATCTCGTGCGGTCGGTCCGCCCCTAGTACGAACAGATCGCACCTCTCGAGGAGGGGAGCGAGTTCCCGTCGGGACCGGACGAACTGGGTTCCCTTGGTCACGCGAAGGTGGGGATTGATCGCGCGGAGCCGGTCGGCGGCCGCATCGACCTTCCGGCGTCCGACGTCGGAGGTCTGGTAGAGGAGCTGCCGGTTGAGGTTCGACGCCTCGACCCGGTCCGGGTCGATGATCCGTAGATGGCCGACCCCCGCGGCGGCGAGGCTCATGGCGGTCGCGCTCCCGATGGCGCCGACGCCGAGGATCGTCACGCGGGCGGCCCGCAGGCGGAGCTGGAGGTCGACGGCGGCGCGAGGGGAGCCGAGGGTCACGAGGGAGAAGTAGTCGAGATTCCGCGAGTACCGGTCGGCCTCTTGGGGGGTCAGACGCGGGGTCGGATGGGGCTCCCCTTCCTCGATCACCCCGATCCGGGCGAGCTGGGAGACCGCGCGACGGGTGTCGCGCTCCGCCCACTTCGGGTGGTTCCTTCGGACGGCCACCGTCAGCGCCCGCACGTCTCGCCGACCGTCCATGAGACCGAGGAGCCGCCAGAGGGCCCCCGTCCCGTCGTGGGGAATCCGTCGTCCCAACCCGTAGACATCCCGGGCGAGGAGAATGTCCCCGTTGGCCAGCCGAAACGCGCCGAGCGAGCGCTTGGTCCGAGGTCGTTGCACCGGTGGGGGAACTACGTTGTTCGGCTACTTCAGGGCGCGGACGGAAGGCGCCTCTCGGCGGATTCCCGTCGGACTAGGTTCGGAGAACTCGGCCGGTGCGGCCGTGGCGGGTCAAGAAGGGGTTGCGTCAGCGGGGCTCGAGGGTCGCCTAGCGGCGAACCGGCGTCGGCACCGCACGAGTCTGCGCCTTCGACAATCGCTTTACCCGGATCCGGACTTTCTGCCTGGTGTTCATTGCTTCCCTTCCCCTCGTTCTCCTCGGGGCATCCCATAGATTTCCGGGACCCCCCTATTAAAGCTCCCCTTTGGTCCATCGGAGGGCCCCCTGTTGCGACTTCGTCCGACGGAGCCTCCCGCACACATGCGCATCGTCGGTCGCACGGGTTTCCACGAGGTTTTCATTGGTCCCGGTGAGGGTTTCGGGTGGGACCGATGCCGACCCCCGTTCGGTCTTATACGGGCCCGTCGGGGTCGACCTCCGTGGCCCTACCGGATGCCCCGGCCCCGAGCCGCTCGCCCTGGCGGGCGTGGCACGAGAGGCTGATCGCCTGGATCGCGCTGCGCCTTCGGGGGCCGCCCGGCACATGCCCAGCCTGCGGCTGGAGCGATGGTCGGGTCGGTCGCTCCCCCGGCCGCCCGCCCAATTGCCCGCGCTGTGGGTCGGAGTTGAATTAGCGGGCCGCCCGGTTTCCGCGCGACTTCGAGTGCGGGTTTATACGCATTGAGAAACGTGCTTCACCCATGTCCAGTGTCTCTCCGGGTAGCGGAACCGCCCGGTCGTCCCAGTGGCTACCACGAATCGCGCCGGCCCGCGGGCCCCAAGAAGAGCCCAGCGAGGTCACCCTCGGGTTCGCGATGGGCGTCGACGATGGGGGCGACCGTCGGGAACTGCCGGAATCGGTCGTTCTCGCCACGATCCTCGCCGGCGTGGACGCGGAGCGGACCGGATTGGCCCAGCGCTTCGGGCTCGGGCCGACCGAGTCGGTCGAGGCCGTCGCGAACGTCTACTGGCCCCTCGTGGTCCTCCGCGCGCCCACGGCGGGTCGCGTCGCCGTCTTCGATGGAACGGGAGTGTGGCACCGAACGTTCCGCCACTCGCTCCTTCCCGACCTGGGCCCGGTCCATGACCTCCTCGACGCCCCGGCCGCCCCGATGGACCTTCTCCACACCCTCGAGGGGCTGCGCCCGAGCTTCGCGGAGGACCCGGGTGCCGACGTGCTGACGGTCGAGGGGTTCCTCCCCGTCGAACCCCCCCTTCTCTTCGACGTCATCGCCCAAGCGGACTTCCGGGCGACCCCCCAGTCGGGGCACCCCGGATTCCTCCCCGCCCGGCACGACTACCAGTGGTACGGCGCGGCGGTCGAACAGATGGGCCGGTGGATGACCCGCTTCGCGCTCGACCTCCAGCGGCTCGAGAGCCTCAAGGCGAAGGTGGCCGAGCGGCTCGGCGGGACCCTCCTCACGCTCGACGACGAGACCGACCAGCTGCGGCGGACGGGCGAAGGCCGCCTGGAACGGGCCCGCGGCGACCTGACGAGGGAATCGGACCGGTACCACGCCTCCGTGCAAGCCGAGGTCCGTCGGGAGGCGGAGGTCGTCCGGATCGGGCAAGCCGGCGTGGCCCGCGGGATCATCGAACAGCGGACCGCGGACATTCTCGCCGAGCGCACGCTCCGGCGCCGGGCCGATGCGGCGCACCACCTCACCCGAGGCCGACGGGCCGCCTCCGAGGTCCGGGATGCCCACCGGACGATCCGCGAATCGCTCGAGCGCCTCGAGGCGCTCCACGAGCGGGAGCGGGCGGCGGTCGTCGCCCTCACCGGACGCGTCACCGCCGTCGAGCACCAGGAGGCGGAGCTCCTCGCCGAACGCGAGCTGTTCCGCGATGAGCTTTCCGGCGTCGGCCACGACGTTGTGGCCGCCCTCTCCGGTCACCTCGCCGCGCGCGAACGGCAGCGGGAGCTCCTCGCCCAGTACTTCCTTCCGGCGACCGGGATCCCCGCGGTGAAGGTCCTCTGGTTCCCCCTCTGGATGGCCCTGCTCCGGGGTCCCAAAGGACTGCGGACGATCGTCTTCCCGCCCATGCAGGTGCGCGCCGGACACGGGCTCAGCGACGCCATCAAGGGGCTGCTGGGCGGCTCGGTGATGGCGCTCGAACCCCGGACCGCGCAGTTCGATGGGGCGCTCCGCCGCACCCTCGAGGACGCGCTCGCGACCGACCCCTGGCTCGCCCATGCGACGTACGAGATCGTCCGCGGAGCCGACGTCCTCACCGACCCCGACCTTCGGGTCCGCCTCTCCTCCGGCCTCCGCGAGCTCGAGAACGCAGGATGGATCGGACCGAAGGCGACGCGCCGGCTCGTGGAGTCGTACGAGGAAGTGGCGCGCCTCCGGCTCGAGGCGGCCGCGGGACATGCCGAGTCGGTGCCGACCGAGAGGGACTCGGTCTCCGCGCCCCAGCTCGAGCCGCCAGTCCCGGCGTAGCGCTCTCGCGCGGGGTCACCCGCGGGCGGACGGCTCGCCGGAGGACCTCGAGGTCACTTCGGCGTGTCGGGGGCGTTGGCTCCCGCGGGGGGCGTTGGTGTCCCCTCCGAGGGGCCCCGCCGCATCAGCATGTACGCCGCGATGAGCACGACCGCGATGACGACGACCGCGACCCACAGCAGCGGGCTGTCGTACACGGGCGTGGAGTTCGAGGTCGACCCGCCCGACGACGGGACGGTCACGCTGGCGGGGATCGCGGAGATCGTCTTGCCGTTCAGCGTCCCGTTCGCGTAGAGGCTGCCCGACCCGGCGAACGCCGCGGAGAGGTTCGTCGAGCTTCCCTCGGGGTTCGATAGGGTCCCCACATTCCCTGTCAGGGTCCATGCCACGCTGACCCCGGACGGGCAAGGGTCCGGGGAGCAGGCGACCGCGGCAGTGAACTGTCCGCTGCTCCCGACCGCGATGGAGAGGGTCGCGGGGGAGATCGTAACCGAGACCAGCGTGACCACGACGGTCGAGGGGGTCACGGTGACCGGGACGGCGGCCGACGAGATCGTCACCCCGTTCAGCGTCCCCGCGGCGGTGAGCGTCCCCGTCCCCGCGGTCGTGGCGGCGGTGAACTGGATCGTCGAACCGGTCGAGGAGCTGAGCGCCCCGAGCGTCGTCGGTGCGAAGGTCCACGTGAATTGCACGCCGGCCGGGCAGCCGAGCCCGGCGGAGCAACCGGCCGTGGCGGAGACCAACGCGGAGCCGCCGACGGGGGTGGAGACGGGGGTGGGTGCGACCGTCACACCGACGAGCAACGGAAGCGCGACCTCGACGGCGACGACCGGAGTCAACGTGACGCCATTGAGCGAGACCTGGACCGAGATGTTCTCTGTTCCGAACTCGCCGGGATACGACGTGAACGTCACCGGGTAGGTCAGGTTCGACCCGAGGAACCCCAGCGACGGGCTGCCCAGGCTCGGGGTGATCGTCGCCCCGAGTGGGCAGGTCACGTTGGCCGTGCAGCTCAGGGTCGGCACGATCCCGACGGACTGGCCGGCGTAGATCGAGCCGCTCGAGGGAGTGAGCGTCACCCCGGTCAAGGCGGGAACGACCGCAATGGACGCCGGCGCGCTTTCCACGGTCGTGCCGTTCAACGTGGCGTTGACGATCAACTCGGAATTGGCATCGACGTTGGCGGCCGTGAATCGCACCTGCGCTCCCGTCGTAACGTTCAGCGAACCGGCGGCGGAGTTCGTCAGGGTCCACGCGAACGTGAGATTGGCCGAGGGGCAGGAGCCCCGGAGGCAGTAGGCCGTGGCGTTGACGTCCGCCGAGCCCCCCGGGCGGAGGTTGACCGACGTGGGCGAGAGGACGGAAAGCACCACGATCGGCCCGTTCGGGATGGAGCCGAGGGCGTACAACGTTCCAGGACCGGTCACGTTGAAGGTCGTGGTGAGGCTCCCGGGCGCGGACACGTTCAGGTCGCTCCACGACGGGCTCCACGAGAGGAAGGTGACTCCCGACCCGAGGGTCGCCGAGAGGGAGTACGTGCCGTTGGGGAGCCAGATTGTCTCGCCCTGTCCCACCGTACTGCCGTTGATCGTCGCGGTCGGGGACCCACCGGCCCAGTCGGCGACGAAGGTGACCGGATAGGTCAGCGTCCGGAAGGTGGCGTTCAGCGAGGTGTTGCCGGCGATGTCGACGACCCAGACCCACGGGGCCCAGGGCCGGGTGACGGCGCTGGCCGATTGGACGAGGTGGACCGTACTGCCGTTGTCCGCGGTCAGGCCGGTCACGACGAACCCCGAATTCGCCCCCACGACCACGTAGACATTCCCCGTGGCAGACGGGACCGAGCCGGACGAAACCGGGACGGCTGCGAACCCGATCTGAAGGATCCCGGCGCCGGCCGAAGGGGAGAGGTGAACGTACAGATTGGCACGCCCGCCGGTGACGTAATGGGCGGTGATCCCGACGGGGGAGACTCCGGTCGAGTTGAACGTCACCGTGGTGTCGTACGACATCCGGTTCGCAAAGAACCCGAGCGCCGTGTTGTTGATCGTCCAGCCGGCGAACGCCTCGCCGGGCCCGGGCGTCGCGACGAGCGTGAACCTCGGGTAGGTGGCTTCGCTGATGTTCACCGGGATGGTGGTGCCGGACGGGATCGCCACGGAACCCCAATTGGTGTCGGGGCTCCAGGCGATGGTGCCGTTCCCTCCCGAGTCGTTGAGGGTGACGAGCTGGATCGCGTAGTCGCTCGCCTCGATGGTCGAGGTTCCCGCCTCGAACGTGACCCGGGAGGTAGAGGAGAAGTTCGTCATGATCTCCGAACCGCCCCCAAGCCACGTCGAGAATTGCGCGCCCGGTCCGGCGACGTACGAGATCGGGTAGCTGCCGACCGGGAGAACGGCAACGGCGAATCCCGAATAGTTGGAGCCGTTGAGGACGACGGTGTCCGCCGCGTTGGCCGTGAACACGATCACGGTCGCGATCGATAGGCTCGCCACGAACGTGGCGTTCACGTCGACCTGGCCGCTGCTGACGGGGACGTCGAGGATGGTGAC
>JAKIVT010000048.1 GCA_022750415.1 Thermoplasmata archaeon | reverse complement strand
CGCGGGCTGCTGAGCGCGGTCGAGGTCGAGCAGGTCCTCGGCAAGGCCGCCCTGCTCGCCCTCACGAAGCCGGTGGCGTGAGCCGCGGACCGGCGGCTTCCGGCGAGAAATTATGAGCGACATCCCCGTCCGGAGCTAGCGGTGCCGTCCATCGAGGAGGTCGCGGCGTCGCTGGGGAACGACAGTTCCCAGGAGTACCGGCGGGCCGTCGAGGTCCTCGGGAAGGTCGGTCTCACCACCTACGAGGCACGGGCGTACATCGCGCTCGTCGCTCGGGGCGTGGGCGATGCGACCACGATCGCCCAGACGGCCCGGATTCCTCGGACCTCCGCGTACAAGGTCCTTGAATCCCTCGCGGAAAAGGGGTACGCCGCGCCGGGAGGCGGGAAGCCGATCCTCTTCCGGCCCAAGCCTCCGCTCGAGGTCGCGGAGTCGCTGAAGGGGTCGATCGCGGAGGTCTTCGACAAGCTCGAGGCCCTCCACCGGGCCGTCGCGGAGCACGGGGAGCCGCAGCTCGTCTACCTGCTTTCCGGACGCGAACGGGTGGTCGGCAAGATCGCCGAACTTCTCGACCAATCGACGAGGACGTTCATCCTCACGACCCCGCAGGTCGCCGACCTTCGCGACGACCTCGGGAAGAAGGTCCTCTCGGCGGTCAAGCGGGGCGTCTTGGTCACCTACGTCACGGCGGCCCTCCAGAAGGTTCCGGAGGGTGTGCAGTACGTCAGCCGGGGGAATCTCATCGCGACCGAGGTGCTCGCCGACGGCCAGCACGCGCTGCTCGCCGCGCCGGGGCTCGATGCCTGCGGGTTCACCGACAATCCGATCCTGACGGCCCACCTCAAGCAGTTCCTCGAAGTGATCCTCGCCCCCGGCCTCGAACCGAGCGGTTGACCCTCGGCACGAGGTCGATGCCCCGCCCCAGAGGCCCACCCGCGGAACGGGTCCGCGAGCTCGTCCGTCGGTCCCAGGGGGACGCGGTGGCCGATGCGCTTCCGTCCGGGTTCCAGCGGGTCGGCCGCGTGCTGGTCCTGCGGCTGCCGGCTTCGTTGCGCCCGCACTACCGGGCCATCGGGGCGGCCTGGCGCACAGTTCCCGGCATCGAAGCCGTGCTCGCCCACCGCGGTCCCACCGGCGGAGATCGTCGCCTTCCGGACGTGGAACTCATCGCGGGGATGGGGACCGAGACCGAGGTCGTCGAACACGGCGTCCGGTACCGGTTCGACGCCGCGCACGTCCTCTTCAGTCGCGGGAACGAGATCGAGCGGGCCCGGGCGGGGGAGCTGACCCGACGGGGGGAGACGGTGGTCGACCTCTTCGCCGGGATTGGGTACTTCGTGCTGCCCGCCCTCAAGGTCGGGCAAGCGGGACGGGCGTACGCCGTCGAAGAGAACCCGACCTCCTACCGGTACCTTCTCGAGAATCTCCGGGAGAACGGGGTCGCGGACCGGGGCACGGCGCTCCTGGGGGACAACCGCTCCGTCGAACTTCCGGTACGGGACGCGGACCGGATCTTCCTCGGGTTCCTCCCCTCCGCCGTCCCGTGGATCCCCGTTGCCCTCCCCCTCCTCCGAGACGGGGGAACGGTCCACGTTCACCTCGTGGTGGACGCGCGCGACGACGTGGACCTCGGGGTGTCCGCCGTCAGCGGCGCCGTGGTCGCCGCGGGTGGGGCCGTCCGGGACGCGTCCGCTCGACGCGTGAAGGCGTACGGACCCGGACGGTCCCACGTCGTCGTCGACGTGGTCGTTACGCGGCCCTAGGGGTCACCGCGGTGGCCCGGAGTCGATCGACCGCCTTCGGGAACGCGGCGGCGAACCTGGCGACGTCGCTCGGCGGGTTCGAGAACGAGGCCCGAACGAACCGACCGCCGAACTTGGGGGAGAGGTAGTTCCCCGCCCGCACGAACACTCCGTCGTCCCGCAGGAGCGTCTCCTGGAGCCGCTCGGGCGCGATCCCGGTGGCCGAGATGTCGATCGCGAACATGTTCGCCTGCGACGGGTACACCGGGAGGAACGTGCCAGGAGTCGCCTCGACCGCCGCTCGGATCGTCGCCTGATTCGCCCGGGTCGTCGTCCGGACCGCATCGAACCACGTCGCCTTCGACTTCAGGTCGGCGAGCGCGGCGACCTGGGCGAGGATGTTGACCCCGAGGTCGTTCGTGTTGTACTTGCCGACCGTCTTCGTGACTTCGGGCCGTCCTGCGAGACCGCCGATCCGCAATCCGGCGAGGCCGCAATTCTTGGAGACCGACCAGACCGTGAGGGTCTGCTCCGGGTGGTAGGGGTACGCGAGCGTGTGCGTGTCGGAGAAGTCCCGGTAGGTGATGTCGTTGAGCAACCACAGGTGGTGGTCCTTCGCGATCTCGGCGATGGCCCGCACCTCCTCGGCCGGGTATCCCGAACCGAGGGGGTTGAGCGGGTCGATCAGAAGGACCATCTTCGTTTTGGGTCCAATCGCCGCCTGGACCCGGTCCGCGGTGAGTCGGTACGGGGGAGCGTAGATCTCGATGGGGACCGGCCGCGCTCCGGAGAGTTCGATGAACTTGTGGATGATGAGGTAGCTCGGGTCGCTCGCGATGACCTCGTCGCCAGGTCCGAGCAGGGCCCGCGCGAGCATGTAGAGCGCCTCGGTTCCGCCGGCGCTGACCAGGCACCCCGAGTCCGTAGGGAGGCCGAGGTCGGCCAGGACGAGGGACTTGAGCTCGGGAAGGCCCGCGGCCATCGGATACCCCTCGTACCGGTGCTCGTCGAGCGCTTGGCGGATGGCGTTCGTCGCCGGCTCAGGGGGAACCAGGTGGTTCGTGTTCTGGCTCATCCAGACGATCTCGCGGCGGTGGGCGTGGGCGTAGGCGAACGGGTCGAAGCCGTCGCTCGTCATGGACGTCCGGCGACCGGAAGCGGCACTTTAACGCCTCCCCCCCGAAGCCTCGGCGAGGTACGTCGTCACGATCCCCTGCGACTGCGGGACGGCGCGGACCGGGTCAAATCCGGCCCCCTTCAGGCGGGCCAGCATCTCCGAGCGGGGCGGCAGGTGGCGGAGCGATTCGGGGAGGTACCGGTACGGACCGCTCCGCCCGACGGCGTTCCCGAGCCACGGCACCACGGCGTCAAAGTACGCGTGGAACAGTCGCGCGACGGCGGGGCTCGATGGCTCCGTGATCTCGAGGGTCAGGAGCGTTCCTCCGTCGACCAGCACCCGTCGCAGCTCCCCGAACGCTTCGTCGAGGCGCGGGAGGTTCCGAACGACGAACGCCGACAGAACGAGGTCGAACGTCCCGGACCGGAAGGGAAGCCCGAGGGCGCTTGCCCGTCCGTACCGGACCCTCGGCGCCTCTCCTCCCCCCGGGTGCCGAGCGGAGGCGATGCTCAGCATTCGACCAGTGAAATCCACGCCCACGACCTCGGCGCGTCCGAAGTGCCGGGCGGTGAGGCGCGTCAGGTCCCCCGTCCCGCATCCGACGTCGAGTGCCCGATGGACCTTCGGTTTCCCGGCTCGGAACCGGTCGAGCGCCCAGAGCGCTCGCGGGCGCCACAGGAGGTCCTGGCCCAGCGAGGCGACGTGGTCGAACGTGTCGTATCCGTCGGCGATCGCGTCGAACATCGCCCGGACGTCGTGCTCGAACGACGGGTCGCTCCGGTCGGGGTAGGGCGAGCCGTCGGGCGCCGTGCGGTGCGCGCGCGGGCCCGCCACGCGCCGTCGACCCGTCGGCCCGCTTAACTTGGCGTGGGAAGGGCGGCGAGTCGGGCCTCGAGGGCCCGGAGCTGCCCGGTGAGGTCGCCCCGGAGTTCGAGAATCCCGGCCTCGCGAGCTCCCGCGAACCACTCGCGGGCCACCTTCGGGTCCTTCCGGGCGACCGCGAGCCCCCCAAGCCGGAGTTGCATCTCCGCGATTTCCGGTCCGAGCCCGAGTTGGCGCGCGGAGGCGAGGGCTTCCGCGTACGCGCTCGCGGCGTCGTCGAACTTCTCCTCGACCTCGGCGATCATGCCGCGGGCCATCGTCGCTTGCTGGTCCGCGAGTTGGTCGCCCAAGGGGGCGAGTTGGGCCACGGCCCGGTCGAGCGAGGTTCGGGCGGCGGGGACGTTCTTCAGCTCGGCCTGGAACTGGGCCATGTTGAGGTGGCAGTAGCCGATCCAGATCCGGGAGCGGCTCCGTTCGGCCGCCTCGATCGCGGTGGTCATGTCCCGGACCGCGTCGACCATCCGGCCGCTGTTGTGGGAGAGAAGGGCCCGGTTCATCAGCACCCGCGCGCGGGCCGAGTGGTCGTGCGTCTGGGCGAACACCTCGGCGGCCCGGTCGTAGAGCTCGGTCGCTTCGGGTACTCGTTCGGCCCCGCGCACGACGAGGGTGTTCGCGAGGTCGATGAGGGCGTGGCCGCGCTCCGTCGCGGAGCCGGACCGCTCGGCCAGTCGAATCGCCTCGCGCTGGTGGCCCTCCGCCTCATCGAGGTCGCCGAGTCGCCAGCAATCGACCCCCAGAACCCGGTGGGCGACCAGGAGCCCCCGGGCGTTGTGGAGCCGCTCCATCACCTGGAACGCCTCGGTCGCGAGCTCGCGGGACGAACCGTACCGGCTCTGGTCCGACCGGGTCCTCGCGAGGCCGAGGAGGGAGAGGGCGAGTTCCGACTCCCGTCCCGCGTCCGACCGCGCCCGGCCGACCGCATCGAGGAGCATCTCCTCGGAACGATGGAGGTCGCCGAACTCGCAGAGGACGCCTCCGAGCTCGATGAGAAGGCGAAGCTCGAGCCCGTTGTCGCGCGGCACGACCCGCCGCGCCGATTCGAGGGCCCGTTCGAGATGGACGATCGCCGAGTCGAAGGCGAACGCCGCCGAGGCCAGGTCCGCGGCCCGGCGGTTGTACTCGACCGCGCGCGAGTCGTCGTGGCCCAGGTACGACTGGCGGGCGAGCTCGAAGATGGCGGCGGGGGTTCCGGTCCGCTCCTCGAGGGCGATGGCGGCCTTCCGATGGAGGATCCGACGACGGGTCTCCGTCAGCTCGGCGTAGACGTCGGCACGGGCCCGTTCGCTGACGAATTCGTACACCTCGCCGCCCTTCTCCCGCAGGAGTCCCCCGTGGACCAGCCGGTCGACGCTCTCGCTCAGCCGCTCCTCTTCCTGGGCGGAAGCGCGCACGAGCGTGGTGAAATCGAACTCCTTCCCTAGGACGGCCGCGTGGACGAGCACCCGTCGTTCGTCCTCGCCGAGCGCCTGGATCCGCGCCTTCAGCATCGCGTCGAAGTCGACGCCGTGGCGCTCGCTCGCCGCCGGCGGGGTCCCGAACCCCATCGACGCCCGGACGAGGTGCTCGACGAACAACGGGTTCCCTTCCGTCTGGGTAAACCACCGCATGACCGCGTCGCGGCCCGGGTCCCGCCCGTTGAGGAGCCAGCGGACGAATTGGGCGACGTCCGGCTCGGCCATCGCCCGGAGGGAGATCCGGGTCGTCTCCGGCGCGTCGACGAGCCGCTCGAGCACGGTCTGCGAACGGGCGGGTGCCGTGGCCAGCGGGAGGGTTGTGCCGACGACCAGAACGCGGCTTTCGATGGTGGCGGCGCCGAACTGCTGCAGGAATTCGAGGGACGAGTCGTCGGCGAACGCGAGGTCGTCGAGGGCCACGAGGAGGGGGCGGTCTTCACCGAGCTGGAGGAGGAAATCCGTCAGCTGCGCGAACAATGCCGCGCGGTTCGCCTGGACCCGCTCGACGGGATTCTCCAGGCGGGTGAGAAGGCGGTTCGCTTCTTCCGCCTCCCGGCGGGAGCCGGGCGCGGGCGCTTCCGAGATCGTTTCTGGGGGGCTCCCCGCCCCGAAAGGGGCGAGGAACATGGGGAGAACGGATCCACCAGAGACGGTCTCGTCGTCGTCGACCGGACGGGTCTCGGCCGCGGACCGGATCACGTCTCCGAGCAGGGCGAACGGCTGGGGAAGTTCCGTCGGGAGGGCCCGGCCGCGGACGACCGCGTACCCGAGGCTCTGGGCGGTCCGCTCGAGGTTCCGAAGAAGGGCCGACTTGCCGACCCCCCCCTCTCCGACGAGCACGACGAGCCCGCCCTGGCCGTCGCGCGCCCCGTGGAGTCGACGGACGAGCGCCTCGACCGTGTCGGTGCGCCCGAAGATCGGGGCCGTCGGCTCGACGGTATCCGCGCCGGACGCCACGAACCGTATCTAGGCCGAGTCGTGGTTAATATCGCTCTCGGACGGGCGGGGCTCTGGGCCGGGCAACACCTCCGCCGCGTCGAGCTGGCGACCGAGGTCCGAGAATGGTTTCGCGAGCGCGGGCTTGAGCCCCGCGAGATTGCTTGCGCGCGCGACCTCGTAGGCCGCGCGGGCGCCGGAGAGGTCCCGGGTCTTGAACAGAAGTCGGGCCAGGTGGAATTGGCTCTCCGCAGCCTCGGGATGCAGCTCCAGCCGCACGGCGTGATCGATCGCCTGACGGTACGAGGTTTCGGCCTCCTCCCACTGGCCGCGCCGCTCGTGGATGAGGCCCGCGTTCATCGCGACCTGCTGGTTCCCGAGCGGGTCGGCGGCCCGCTCAAGCAGCCGTCCGGCCTGCTGGTTCTCCCACTCCGCCGCCTCCAATTGACCGAGCGCGAGGTGCATCTCGACGCCGGCGAACAACGCCCAGCCCGCCAAACGAAGCTCGTGGGCCCGCTCCGCGTACTCCCGGGCGCGGGCCAGCTGTTCGAGCCCGCCCGCCGGGTCGACCTCGCCGAGGGTGATCCCGAGGTTCAGGTGGGCGCGGGCGACCTCGACCCAATCGCCCTCCTCGACGAGGTGGTCGATCGCCCGCTCGTACCATGTGATGGCGTCCTCCCGCACCTCGGCCCCGAGCATGCTGAACGAGTTGCCGATGTCCGTGCACAGTCGGCCGAGCACCCGCGGGTCGCTCGAGCGCTGCAGCAGGTCGAGGGCGGTCATCTCCTCCTCGAGCGCCTCGACGTACTTGCCGGAGTGGAACGCAATCCGCCCGAGAACGCGATGGACCGAAGCGGCACCGGGGAGGGCCCCGACGGCGTTGAACATCTCGAGGGCCTGGCGCGCCCCGCGGATTGCCACCGCGACCTCCCGATTCTCGCGCGCGACCTCGGCCCGGGCGAGCACGAGTCGGGCCCGGGTCTCCGAGGCCCGCGAGCCGACCAGGTCGAGACCTTCCCGGTACAGCCGGTCGGCCGCCCGGGTGTCCCCCATAGCGTAGTAGACGTTCCCGAGCCGTTCGGCGAGTTGGGCCTCGTCGACCCGATGGTCGCCCTCGAGGGTCTTCAGGTCGATACGGGCGCGTTCCAGGTGGTGCGCCGCCTCTTCCGGATCTCCGGCCAATTCCGCGATGTCCGCGGCCCGGCGGTTGAAGTCGTACGATTTCTCCGGCACCTTTCCGAGGAAGTAGTGCCGGCCGAGCTCGCTCAGAATCTCGTCGGGGGTCTCCGGGTGGAGCCGCTCCATCGCCTCCGCCACCTTCCGGTGGAGTACGCGCAAGCGGCTCGCCGTGAGGGACTGGTAGATCTGGGTGCGGACCTCGTCGAGGGCGAACGCGAACCGCTCCCCGCCGGTCCGCTCCCGCAGGATGCCGAGGTGGACGAGCTGCTCGACCTGCTCGGCAAGAGTCTCTTCGTCCCCCCCGACGGCCGCAACGAGGAGCGCGAAGTCGAACTCGCGGCCGATCGCGCTCGCGTAGGCGAGCGTCCGTCGCTGCTCGGGATCCAGCCGGTCGAGGAGAGCGAGCCGCCCTTCCGACTCCGCCACCGTCCCGGACCCCGCGGCCACCATCGGTGGGGAAACGAGCGTCGGACGACCCTTAAGGGGTTGCTTCGCCGCGTACCGCCCCGAACGACGCCCGCCGCAAGGGTTAAGGAAGGAGCCGGGTCGGACGCCCGCTATGGCACAGGGGTCGGCCGCCCCCGAGATTCCCTTCGCTCGGAAGGTGACGTTTTTCGCCTTCGCCGCGCTGGTGGTCCTCGCGATCGCCTTCTACCTTTGGTGGGGCCTTTCGTACGGGGTCTGGGTGGACAACGGCGTGTACGCCGTCGTCATCGTCCTCCTCTTGTTCGGCCTCGCCGGGATGTGGCTCGTGTTGCCGAATCCTCCGACGCCGGTCCCCGACGAGAAAGCGAAAGCCGCGTAGTCGCCGCCATCGGCTTGCGGGGCCGGCTCCGAGCTCGCTGCGGGGCGTCTCGCCCTCAATTCCGGTTAACGGAGGCCGTTTAACGCCCCCCGCCAACGACTCCCCATGCGGAACATCGGCCAGCTTCCCTTGGGCGTGGCCATCCTGGCCCTTCTGATCGGCATCTTCGGATTCTTCGTCGTCATCCTCGGTCTCGCCCTCCTGTTCGTCTCCGCCGGTCTCCTCCTCGGCGGTGTGGGCGTCGCTTCGGTGTTCGGCTATACCGGAACCGTCGCCGGACTGATCATACTGGTCATCGGCGCGGTCATTCTCGGGACGGCGTTCGGACTTTGGAATCAGGAGATGTGGGCCCTCGCGCTCGCGGTCATCGTCCTGATCATCTACGGGATCGTTGAGTATCTCTCGAGCGCCTGGCTCGGATTGGCCATCGTGGCGCTCCTCGTGGTGTACCTCGCGGCCGTCTCCCGGCATTTCGACTGAACGACGAGTTGGTCCTCGGGGACCACCGGGTGGGGCGCTCCCGCCGGGCCCCCCAGTCGAAATCGACGACCCGACGGGCGAGGTCGCCCTTCGAGAGGGCTCGGGGTTCGATCGGAGGCACAGGAGGGCGCTCGCGGCCAGCGCCCCGCGCGTCACCCCGCCGAGGCCTTCACGGCCTCGGAGCCCGGATTACAGGGCTCCGGAGAACAGCCGGCAGGTGGCTTCCTTGAACCGGGTTGCCCCGGACCGGGCGGCGTAGGTCGCCCGGGTAATTTCCGTCGACCGTTTCATATCGGCCTCGAAGATCCCCCGGTACGTCTCGCCAAACGTCCGGTCGTAGATGACCGCATTCGTCTCGAAGTTCCATTTGAAACTGCGCAGGTCCCAGTTCGCGCTGCCGACCGAGGTGACCGTGTCGTCTACCGTGATCGTCTTCGCGTGGAGGAATCCGTCGTCGTAGCTGAACACCCGTACGCCGGCATCGAGGAGCTCCCCGACGTAGGAGAGGGAGGCCCAGTGGACGAACGGAAGGTCGGGCTTGGTCGGGACCATGATCCGGACGTCGACCCCGGAGAGGGCGGCGATCCGGAGCGCCGTCATGACGCTCGCGTCCGGGATGAAGTAGGGGGTCTGGAGGTAGCACGTCCGCTTCGCGGACCCGACCATCTTGACGTACTGTTCCCGTGGGGGGTTCCAGGTGATGTCCGGTCCGCCGCTGACAATCTGGATCGCGGCGGTGCCAACGTGGGAGAATTGGGAGAAGTACGAGGTCGTCAGGGTGAGCCCCTCCTTCGTCGCGTAGTTCCAATCGAGCAGGAACCGCAGCTGGAGCGCCCGGACAGCGGCGCCGCGGATCCGCACGGCGGTGTCCCTCCACGGCCCGAGCGGTCCGTGGCCGAGGTACTCCTCACCGACGTTGAATCCCCCGATGAACCCGACCGTCCCATCGATCACGACGATCTTCCGGTGGTTCCGGTAATTGATCCGGAACCCCACCTGGGGGATGAGGGCCCGGTAGAATCCGGAGACCTTGCCGCCCGCTTGTTCGAGCGTCTGGTATTTCCGGCGCGGGATCTTGTTGCCGAGGTCGTCGTAGAGGAGTCGGACCTGGACGCCCTCCCGCGCCTTCGCTTCGAGGGCGGCGAGCAACCGCTGGCCTAACGCGTCGTCGCGCAGGATGTAGTATTCGAGGTGGATGTGGGACTTCGCGGCGCCGATCGCTGCGAACAGTGCCTCGAACTTCTGCGTGCCGTTCGTGAACACATCGACCTGGTTCCCCTCCGTCAGGAACGCGGCGCTATCGGCCCAGAGCAGTCGAGCGAGGTCCGGTTGGTCCACGAATTGGCCCAGGATCCGTTCCGTCT
>JAKIVT010000047.1 GCA_022750415.1 Thermoplasmata archaeon | reverse complement strand
CGGCTCACGAACCGCCATGGCAAACGGCCAGTTCACGCTCGTTCGACGGGACGCCTACGAGCAGGTCGGCGGCCATGCCGCCGTCCGAGGCTTCGTCCTCGAGGACGTCGCCCTCGCCCGGCGATTCCGGGCCGCCGGGAAACGGCTGCGAGTCGCGTGGGCTCCGGAGCTCCTCGAGACCCGGATGTATCGCGACCGGACCGAGATGTTCGAGGGGCTGAAGAAGAATGTTCACGACACGCGATTCTCGGCCTCTCGCCAGACGGTGTTCTTGGCCGGGCTCGTCGCCCTCTTCTGGCTGCCGCTCCTCGTCCTACCCTTCGGGCTCTGGCAAGGCTCGCTTCTCCTGACCGTCATCGGGGGATTCGTGTACGTCGCCTGGTTCGCGAAACACGCGCTGTTCGCCCGGGCCATCGGCATGAGCGGCCCGTACGGCCTCCTCTTCCCGCTCGCCGTGGGATTCTACGTCGTGCTGCTCGGGACATCCTTGGCCGACGGACTCCGGGGACGACCGGTGGAGTGGAAGGGTCGCTCGTATCCGATGGACGGCGACACGGCTACCGAGAGCGCGTCGCGACACCGTTAAGGTCCGCGACCTCTCGAAGCGCACCATGTCCGGTTCCCTCGAGCGACCGTTCGACCACGTCATCGGCGGCACCGAGACGCCCGGCGCGCGCGGGGAGCACGCTTCGGTCAAGAATCCCGCGACGAACGCGGACCTCGCTCGGGTGGCCGTCGGTCACGCCGACGACGCTCGCCATGCGATGGAGGCGGCCCAGGCCGCCTTCGACGGGTCCTGGTGGGCCAATGACGACGGCGGCCGTCGGATGCGGGCCCTCGTCAAGCTCGCGGGGATCCTCGAGAGCCGAGTGGAGGAGTTCGCCCTTCTCGAGACCCTCAACATGGGCAAGACCCTGAAGGAGTCGCGCGGCGACATGGGGTTCGTCGTCCGCACGATCGAGTACGTGGCCGGTCTCGCCGACAAGATCGAGGGCGAGACGATCCCGGTTCCGGGAGCCCGCCTCGACTACACGATTCGCGAGCCGCTGGGGGTCACGGTCCACATCGCCCCCTGGAACTACCCCCTGTTGCTGGCGGTCCGCGGCGTTGCACCGGCGCTGGCCGCCGGCAACGCCGTCGTGCTCAAGCCGGCGAGTCTCACTCCGCTCACCGCCATCGCGTTCGCCCGCCTCGCCAAGGAATCGGGTATTCCCGACGGGATCCTCAACGTCGTCTCGGGGAGCGGCGGCGAGGTCGGCGAGACCCTCATCAACGATTCTCGATGCCGCTCGGTCTCCTTCACGGGCAGCGGCGACGTCGGCCGTCGGATCGCAGAGCTCGCCGCCCGCCGAACAATTCCCGCCACGCTGGAACTCGGGGGCAAGAGCCCCGTGGTCGTCTTCCCGGACGCGGACATCGACCGGGCGGCCCGCGGGATCGCCTTCGGGATCTTCGGCAACGCCGGCCAGATGTGCTGGGCCGGCTCCCGCTTGATCGTTCACCGCGCCGTTCACGCGGCCCTGGTCGAGAAGGTCGCCAAGCTCGCCGCCGCGACCCGCCTCGGGGCCGGGTCCGAGCCGACGAGCGAGATGGGCCCGCTCGTCTCGGCCGAGCATCTCGGGAAGGTCGCCGAATACGTCGACTCCGCCCGTTCCGAGGGAGGAACGGTCGTCACCGGGGGTGCGAAGGTCACGACCGAATCGCTCGGGAACGGCAACTTCTACGCCCCCACTATCGTGGACGGCGCCGCCCCGGAGGCGAAGGCGGTCCGGGAAGAGATCTTCGGACCGGTCCTCATGGTCCATCCGTTCGACACGACCGACGAGGCGATCCGACTGGCGAACGCCACCGAGTTCGGACTGTTCGCCGCGCTCTGGACGAAGGACATCGCCACGGCCCACACCGTCGCCCGGCGACTCGAAGCGGGTATCGTCAGCGTGAACGAAGCCCCGGTCACGTTCCCGCAGACCCCGTTCGGCGGGTTCAAGGGAAGCGGACTCGGGTTCGAGCAGGGCTCCGAAGTGGTGCGGCAGTACACCCGTCGAAAGAACGTGGTGCTGAACCTTTCGGTGCCGAAGCCGAAGGCCTAGCCGCTCCGTCGAGCGGCGGTCTTGGTTCGTACGAAACGTCCATAGTCGTCCCGCTGGCTCCGCGAGCGGGCCACCATGCCGGACGACCGTTCCAAGGAGTGGGGAAGTTGCGCCCTGTGTGGCGAGGCGTTCCCGCCCAACGCGAAGGGGTGCCCGACCTGCGGGGCGTCGCTCGCGGTGCGCCCCGGGGCCGTCGCGGCCCTCCCGAGGCGCCGTCGCCAGTGGTTCGGGATGGTCCGGTCGCTGCGGGTGTTCATCGTCGTCGTCGTCATTCTGGGACTCGGGTGGGCGACCCTCTCCGCCGCCCTCACCGGGCCCCCGACCTACACCGACCCGCTGACCACGACGGGTTGGCACATCGTCGGCGCGGGCAACTACACGTACCTCTCCGGGCCGGTCTCGGGCGAGGACTACATCGAGGGGAACTACTCGGTCGTGAACCCGCCGGGGGCTCCGCTCACCTTCGAGGTGTTCAACTCGACATCGTTCGCCGCGTTCGCGACCCACGGGGCCGCGAAACCGATCGTCGTTCAGAACAGCTCGTCCAGCCGCATCATCTTCGCGGCGCCGTACACGGACACGTTCTACCTGGTGTTCGTCAACGCGTTCGCCCCCTCGACCGGGATCGACCTCCAGGTCTACGTTACGACGAACTACGAGTCGAACGTCGTCCTCGACTGAACGCCGAGATCCTCCGCTCGCCGGAGATCCCGCGGGAATCCCCCGCGGCCGGAAGGCGCCGAGGTCAGTTCGATTCGGTGGCTTCGGGGGAGTGCCGCTGGAGGAATTTCGCGGGAACGTTGTCGACGAGGTAGACCGTCTTGCCCGCCCGCATAATCACGATCCCCTCTGCCCGGGCGGCCTCCGCATCGATCGAGAGGATGACCGGTTCGGGGGTCCGGACCACGCCGGCGGCCCGCGCGTCCTCCGCCGTCTTGGAGAGGTGCACCTTGCGGCGGTCGGTCGGCTTCAGGCCGACCTCGAGGACGATGGAGGCTTCTTCCGGGGTCACCGGGTAGTACAGTTCGTCGGGAACGTTCTCGGTGGGCAAGTCGAGGTTGACCTCGACCGTGTGGCCGTACGTCGCTCGGACCCGGTCGTCCTTGACCTCGTACCGGCCCTTGGGGTCGCTCTCGGCGATGGCGACCAAGTGGTGCATCCGGAGCCAGTGGTATCCGCGGTGGTGACCTTGGATCGCCTGGACCAGTGTGGGGAGGGCGATCCAGCCCTTCTCATCGACCGTGAGGCCGTACTTCTCCGGGAAGTGCCGGAGCACGCCGGTCATCACCCGACCGAGGTGGTCGAGCTCCCGGTCGTTCATCAGGAATCGTCCGCTGCCGCCGCAGACCGGGCAATTCTCGGCCCGGAAATACCCGTGCTGCGCGCACTCCTTCAGCATCGGCCGCGCTCTCCCGCGCTACGCCTTGATCTTCTCGGTCTTCTTGTCGAAGTCTGTCAGGGCGTCGCCGTAGACATCGGCGAGGTCCTTCAGCACCCGCTTGAGGAGTTGCTGGGGCTTCTCGCCCTTGGTCTTCACAAAAAGCGTCGGGCGGTCCAAGAACGGGTGTCCGAAGTAGTACCGGGCCTCCACGACGTGCTCCTCCGCCTGGAGGGCCTCCACGAGCGGAACGAGGAGGGTCTCCTCCGCCCGGGGAACCTCGATCCGGAGCGAGTCGTGCTCCTTCTCGACGACCGTGATTTCCATGGGGGTGAGCGCGGCCACACGGGTTCGGTTCTTAAGCGTGACGACGACGCCGAGGGCCGTTTCTTCCGGGGCTCCCCGTCGAACTGGCCGGGACCGGCTCAGGGCGAGGAGTCCCGCTGGGTTCCGCGTCCGGTCCGCGGCACCCGACTCCCCTCGGGATTGCCAGAGCGCCCCTCCCCCGCGGCGGGAAGCGCCGACCGAACGGCTGTGGCGTTCCCGCTCCCGCCCGGAGGGGGTCGGCGGCGTTCGATTCGGGACCATGCCATCGACACGGCGGCCGCGGCGACAGCCACGACAAGCCCGAGTACCAGGAGCAGATTGGCCGGGAAACCGGTGATCGAGGAATCCGGGATGCCTCCAGGACCCCAGCCCGAACTAGTTTCAGGGCGCACCGTGGTAACCGGGCCGGTCCAGTTTCCGGAGGCGAGGTTGGCCGACCACACTTCATCGAAGGCGCAGTCGGAGCCGGCGGGATAGTTGGGGGACCCGGAGGGGCAGCTCGCCGCCCATTCGAAAACGAAGTAGACGGAGAGCGTCTGGTTTCCGAGCGAACTCTCGTTCGGGCCCGGACCCCCGCCCCACTGGAGGCCGAGAGAGATCCCGGGGTGCGCGGCGTACGCCTGATAGAACGCGAGCGAACTGCAAACGTCTCCCCAGACGACCTGGACGACCTGCGCCGCGACCGCCTCGGTGGGGTGAAGCGCGGGGTCGGGGTACAACCCATCCACGGCGACCACCAGCGAGGCGTTGGTCGCAAGGACCGTGCATCCGGCGTACCGCTCGGATAGGATCTCGACAACGGGTCCGGCAATGGCCGCCGTCGTCAGGTTCCCGGTCCATCGGTCGGAGAAGTCACAGGGGTATCCGGTCGGATACCGGGTCGAGCCGGTCGGACACGCCGCCGTCCACGCGACCGAGATCTGGACGAACAGGCTGCCGGAGGTGACGAATCCCCCGGAGCCGTTCGAATCCCCGATGAACACGGAGCTCGCGAACGAGACGTTGCTCGACTGGTCCTCCGCGTCGAGGAGCGTCAGGGAGGTGCAGATGGTTGCCCAAATCTGCGAGACGGACGCATTCGCGGTCGCCTCGCTCGGCTCGAGCGACGCATTCGGGTAGTGCGCAGCAACCCGTCCTTCGAGCGAGGCGTTCGTCGTGAGGGTGGTACAAAGCGAGGAGCCGCTCGGTCGCAGAGCAGACGACAGGGCCCCGGGGATGCCGCGGGCTCCCGCACCCGAGGGGGAGGCCGAAAGGGAGGCGACGAGCAGGATCCCGAGCGTTCCGACGACCATCCACGTCGCTCGGCTGCGGAAGGCACACGCTAACGCCGCGGAGTGCTTCCACCGACCGCCTCGGAGTCGCCGGCGGCCCCCGGCAACGGTTCGACGCATTGCTCCTCGTCGGCACTAGGCTCCGACGGCTCTTAGGAACACGCCGTGCCCGAGCGGCGAGCAACGTCGGGAACTTGGTCCGTCCGTAGAGGGATGATTCCCCCGGGGCCGAACCATGGCGGAGTCACGCCTATATGTCGGACGACCCCACGAATGGGAAGCATGCGGGTCCTCGTCGTCGGCTCCGGTGCCCGCGAACACGCGATCGCCGCCACGCTCTTTCGCGCGCACGCGACGGTCTTCGCGGCCGGGCCCCGAGCGAACGTCGGCATCGACCCGCTGGCCGCCGCGACGCTCCGCGCCGACCCGACCATCCCGGGCCCGGTAGTGGCGTTCGCGAAGGTCCAGCGGATCGACTACGCGGTGATCGGGCCGGAGGCCCCGCTCGCGGCGGGTCTGGGGGACGCGCTCCGCGCGGCGGACATCCCAGTTGTCGGCCCCTCCAAGGCGGGAGCTCGGATCGAGACGTCGAAGCAATTCTGCCGCGAGCTCCTCGCGAAGTACCGAATTGACGCCTCCCCGAAGTACGTCGCGCTGCGCAACGCCGACGAGGTC
This sequence comes from Thermoplasmata archaeon, assembly GCA_022750415.1. Taxonomy (GTDB): domain Archaea; phylum Thermoplasmatota; class Thermoplasmata; order Lutacidiplasmatales; family UBA184; genus Lutacidiplasma. The sequence continues at coordinate 4,305 of JAKIVT010000047.1, read as the reverse complement.
GACGCCCGCGTGGCGGAGTTCCACGGACCGTTCGCGGTGAAGCCGGTGGGCCTCTCGGCCGGGAAGGGCGTGTGGGTCCAGGGGAACGACTTCGAGAGCCCCGCCGAGGGCGCGGCGTACGCGAAGAAGCTCCTTGCCGGCGGCGGCGAAGGCGTCCTCCTCGAGGAGAAGGTCGAGGGCGAGGAGTTCAGCCTGATGGCGTTCGTAACGGATTCCGGGATCTACCCCCTGCCCCTCGTCCACGATTACAAGCGGGCCCTCGACAACGACGTCGGGAACAACACGGGCGGCATGGGGTCCTTCAGCCAGCGGGACCACCTGCTGCCGTTCGTCGCGCAGTCGATGCGCGACCGGGCGCTCGAGGTCCTCCGACGGACCGTCGAGGCGCTCCGCCAGGATGGGATCCCGTATCGGGGGGTCCTCTACGGCGGATTCATGATGACGGCCGCCGGCCCGGTCTTGATCGAGTTCAACGCGCGATTCGGCGACCCCGAGGCGCTGAACGTCCTTTCGCTCTACGAGGACGGCGACTTCGACCGGTTGCTGTACGGCGTGGCGACCGGGCGGGTCGACCCGACCCTGATGACGTTCCGCCTCCGCGCCACGGTGGCCAAGTACGTCGTGGCCCCCGGGTACCCCGAGGCCCCCAAGGCCGGGGCCGAGGTCACGGTCGACCTCCCCGCCGTCGAGGCCGACGGGGTCCACATCTACTTCGGAGATGTCGAATCGAAGCTCCCGGGGAAGTACGTACTCGGGAGTTCCCGCGGGTTCGCCTTGGTCGGTGAGTCGAGCGCAATCTGGGAAGCGACGAAGCGGGTCGAGGCCTCGCTCGGGCGCGTGAAAGGGTACTACTTCGCCCGGCACGATATTGGAACGCGGGCGGACGTCACGAAGCGGACGGAGCACGTCCGCGGCCTGTTCGTACCTGGTGCCAAGGCGTCCCCGCTCCCGCTCTCGGTCGCCGCGCCCGGCGCTCCCCCTTCGAGCGCCGCCGACGACAGCCAAGTCATTTCGAGCTGACCCGGACTCCCCCAACGTCAAATAGCGCGCCCCAATTTTGGAGCGAAAATGTTCTGTCCCAAGTGCAAACGTCTGATGCGCCCCGACAAAGCCGCTGGAGTCTGGCGGTGCGGAGCGTGTGGGACCAAGGTGCCGCTCGGCGCGGCGAAAGAGGTCGGCAAACAGGAAGCGACCGGCCGACCGATGACGGTCATCGAGACCAAGACGGTCACGTTGCCGACGGCCGAAGAGGAGTGCCCGAAGTGCGGCAACAGCAAGGCGTACTGGGTGCTCCGTCAGACCCGCGGCGCCGATGAGCCGGAGACGCGGATCTTCGAGTGCACGAAGTGCGGCCACAAATGGCGGGAGTACCAGTAAGCGACCGTCCCCGGTTCGACACCGTGCGCTCCGTCTTCGAGGACGGGGCCGTGGGCCGAACGGTCCGGTTGCGGGGCTGGGTCCTCCGGGGCCGCTCTTCCGGCGGACTCCTGTTCCTCGTGGTCCGCGACCGGACTGGCTCGGTCCAGGTCACGGCGAAGCGCGACGTGCTCGGGACGGAGCCGTTCGAGCGGGCGGCGCAGCTCCAGCTCGAGGGGGCGCTCCAACTCGAGGGGGTCGTCGCGACGGACCCGCGGGCCCCGGGGGGTCGAGAGGTCCGACCCACCGCCATCACCGTCATCGACGTGGGCGCTCCGTATCCGATCTTCCACGACCAGACCGAGGAGTTCCGGCTCGACAAGCGGCACCTCGTGATCCGTTCGCAAGACCACGTGGCGACCTTCCGGGTGAAGGCCGAGCTGCTCGCGGCGTTCCGGCGATTCCTCGCCGCCGAGGACGTGCTCGAGACCACCCCGCCGATCTTGACCGGCATTCCGGCGGAAGGCGGGGCCGAGGCGTTCCAGTTCGACTACTTCGGACGGCCCGGCTACCTTTCGCAGACGGCGCAACTCTACCTGGAAGCGCTCCTTGTACCGAACGAGCGGGTCTACGCGCTCACTCCGTCGTTCCGAGCCGAAAAGTCCCGGACCCCGCGTCACCTCACCGAGTACCTGCACCTCGAGGTCGAGCTCGCTTGGTGCGACCTCGACCAACTCATGGACTTCATGGAGCGGATGCTCACCGCGGCCGTCACCGACGTCGCGAAGGCCTGCCCGAAAGAGCTCCAGCAGCTCGGCAGGGCACCGGAGGAGCTCGAGCGGCTCGCCGTCCCATTCTCCCGGATCACCTACCAGGAGGCGCTCGACCGGCTGAAGGCGAAAGGGTTCGACCTCGCCTGGGGCGCGGACCTCCGCACTGCCGAGGAGGCCGCGCTGACGATGGAGGAGCGGGCGCCGATCTTCATCACGCACTTTCCGAAGGAGCTCAAGGCGTTCTACATGCTCCAAACGCCCACCGACGCGCGGACCGTCGAGGCGGCGGACCTTCTCGCCCCCGAGGGGTACGGCGAGATCATCGGGGCGAGCTGCCGCGAGACCGACCTCGCCCGACTCACGGAGCGCCTGGTCTCGACCGGGATCGACGTCGCGGAGTACGAGTGGTACCTCGACCTCCGACGGCACGGGAGCGTCCCGCACGCGGGCCTCGGACTCGGCGTGGAGCGCGTGCTCCGTTGGATCCTTCGCCGCGAGCACATCCGGGAAACGACGCCGTTCCCCCGAACCCCGTCGCGGCACACTCCCTGAGCCGCCCGGACGAATTCGCGGCCACGCGAAGGGGCAAGATTCAAGTGGAGAGGCGCGCATGAACGCCAGTCCCGAATCATCGGGGTAACGCGAGTGGCGGCGCAGGGGAGTTCCGACCGGGGCGAGCCCCGCGGCGCATCAACGACGGCGAAGGCCGCCGGCACGAAGCCGCCGGTGTCCGTTGAACGCTTGTCGCACCAGGACATCCCGGAGATTTGCGCGCTCTACAAGCGGGTCTGGGAGACGTTCCGACCGGAGCTCCCGGCCGAACTCGTGAAGTCGTGGACCCCGACGCCGCTCGAGTTCACGAGTTGGATGGAGGGCGTGACGTACTTCGCGGCCCGCCGCGAAGGCCGAATGATCGGCGCCGTCGGTTGCGAGATCAACGACGGGTCCTGCCGGATCGTCCACCTCGTGGTCGACCCGGACAATCGTCGGCAGGAGATCGGCACCGCGCTCGCCGCCGCCGCGACCGAATGGGCCCGGCACAACAATTCCAATTCGGTGTGGGTCGACGCGCTCGCCCGATTCACCGCCGCCGCCGAGATGTTCAAGCGGCTTGGCTTCGCCGAGGCCGGCGTCCTCCACCGCCACCGGTGGAGCGAGGACGTCAGGCTGTTCGAGAAACTCCTGTAGCGCCGGCGGCGCCGACCCCGCCCCCATTCGGACCGCCCGGTCCGATCGAGTGCACTTGGGCGAGAATCCGCAGTCGACGGAGAGCTTCCTCGGGGTGGCCGTCGGCAAACGCCTTCGCGCCGCGGGCGAGCTCGGCCGCCTCGACCTCGACGCCCACCCCTTCCGCGCGCTCGCGAACGAGGTACTCGCCGTACCGGCTCACGTACGCCGGTACCACCTGCTTGAGCCGGTTCGTCGCCTGCTGACGGAGGGCCCGCAACTGCTGCTTCAACGGCGCGAGCCGGCCGCTGCGCAGTTCCCGTTCGAGGTCGTCGGCGATCTCGCTCGACTCGACCGGAGGGTCGAGCCCGAGCGCCTCCATGTCCCGGAAGAGGGAAACGAGCCGTTCGAGCTCCTCCCGGGCTTGGTCGAGGTGCCGCTCCTTGAGGGCGACCACGCGGTCGACCTGTTGGTAGGTCGTCAGCGCCTGGGAGATCTCCCCGGTCCGGGCGGCGTGGAGGACATCGTCCATCTGATCGCGCTCGAGCCGTCCGTCGACGGAGTACGCCTCGAGGCGGGCGAGTCGACTCTTGGTCTGACGCTCCCACTGCTCGAGCGCGGTGACCACGGTCCGCTGAGCGAGCCGCTCGACGCCCCGCACGACCTCGAGCCACCCATCGGGGTCCGGGCCCGTGCGGGCCGCGGCTTCGGCCCAAGGGGGAAGCTGGGCGATGCGGACCCCGAGGGGACCCGCCTGGTCCTGCCACTGGCGGAGCCGGGCCTGTCGGCGACCGAGCTCGCTGACCGGAGCGGCCGGCTCCGGAGCGCTCTCCGCTTCGGGTGCGGCGTCCGAGGGCTCCCGCACGGGGTCGATGGCAGCGCCACAGACGGGGCAGCTGTCCAATCCGGAATCGAGCGTACTCCCGCATTGGGAGCACGGCGCCCGCTCAGCCGCCACCGAATGCTCCGGGGGGCCGTATGCAGGGGGTGAGATTTGAACTCACGAACT
>JAKIVT010000046.1 GCA_022750415.1 Thermoplasmata archaeon | reverse complement strand
CTCGCGAATCGCGTCCTCGAGGAGGAGGAGCTCGATCATGTCCTGGTCGGTCCGCGTCGATTGGACCAGGACGACGTCCTCGCCGGTCAGCCGACCGCCGATTCGGACGTACAGCTCGCCGTCGGGGAATCGCTTGACGAACGGGATGGCGAACGGAGCGTTGTCGAGCTCGCGCGAGATTCGCTCGGCGAGCGCGGTGGACGCGGACCCCCCGATGACGTGCACTGGTCGACTCCAACGGTCGGGGACGGGATGCCGAGGAAAAGGCTTGTGGAGAGTTCGAGCCAGTTCCGGTCGCGCTCGCGGCTCAGGCGCGCCAACCGAGACTCGCCCGGTCGAAGGAAGCGGTGGGCCGGGTTTAGCGGTCGGCGGCGGGCACGGAGGACGGCAAGGCATCCGACGCGGCCTGCGTCGAGCGGGCCGGGGCAACGCCCGACTCCGCTCCGATTTCCCGACGCGGCTCCCGGACCGAACGAACGTGGCCGATCTCGGTCGCGCCGGCCCGGTACTCCCGGCCCCGGAAGATGGAGAACACGGCCGCCCCCAGGACGAGCGCACCGGCCACGACGAAGACGGTCCGCATCCCGCCGACAAAGATCGAATCGAGTCGGGCCGCCGAGTACCCGAGGCTGGCGGCCGTCTGAGGACTGAAGCTCCCGCCGAAGATCGCGGCGGCCGTGCCGGTCGGCAGCGAGGCGGTGAGCGCGACGAGGCCAACGGCGAAGCTGAGGGCCATGGCGGAGTTTCGGAGGGTCATCATTACGCCGGCGGCGACCCCGTACTGGGGCCTCGGGACCCCGGACATCACCGCGGAGGTGTTGGCCGGGAAAAACAGGCCCCCACCGACCCCGAGCGCCGCCTCGTACCCCGCCACGACCCAGAGGGAGGTCGAGGCCGTGATCGTGGCGAACGCGAACAGGACGGCCGCTTGGATCAGCAACCCGAGGGTGGAGATGACCCGGGCTCCGTACCGGTCGGAGAACCGGCCTCCGAGAGGCCCGAAGATCGACAGGGTGGCGGACAACGGGATGAGCAGGAAGGCTGCCGTGAGGACCGGGACCCCCCGGATCCCTTGGAAGTAGACCATGAGGAGGAAGTTGGTGGAGAATAGGGCGATTCCCTGCAGGACGGCGGCGATCAGGGAGGCGCTAAAGAGCCAACTCCGGAACAGCTCGAACGGGAGGATCGGGTCGCGGCTGTAGTACCCCTCCCAGAGGACGAAGGCCACGAGGAGGGGTACCGAGCTGACCAGCGGCCAGACCGTGATGGGGGCGGTCCATCCGTTGAGGATCCCCTCCGTGATTCCCAACAGGAAGGCCGAAAGTCCGAGGGTGAACAGGACGGCCGCCGGAAGGTCGAACGTGTCCTTGGGGTTCGGCGTGACCGACTCTCGGAGGATGGCGAAGGCGAGCCCCGTGGCGACGATCCCGATGGGGACGTTGATCCAGAAGATCCACCGCCAGTCGGTGACGGAGAGGATGAGGCCCCCGACACCGATGCCGAACACCGAGCCGACCCCCCAGACGACGGAGATCATCCCGAACGCGCGGCCGCGCTCGTTCGGGGGGAAGACGTCGGAGAGGATCGCGAACCCGTTGGCGACGAGCATGGCCCCGCCGATTCCCTGGAGGCCCCGGAACAGGACGAGCTGGAGGCCGTCGGTGGCGAGGCCGCAGAGGGCGCTTCCGACGATGAAGACGACGAACCCGGCGTTGTACATCCGCTTCCGACCCTTCATGTCGGAGATGCGGCCGAGCGAGAGGACCAAGGCGGTCCCCATCAGGGTGTAGATCATGATCGCCCAGACCATCTCGGCGAGGCTCGCCGAGAGGTCGCGGGCGATCGACGGGAAGGCGATGATCAGCACCGTGCTGTCGATCGCCCCCATCAGGCTCCCGATGGAGACGACGCCGAGGACCTTCCACTTGAACTCCACGGCCGGTCCGGGCCTGCTCAGCCTTCCGGGGCGCGATAACCCTTACGAGCCGCTCCAGGCCGTCCTCCGTGTGCCGGGAGCGCACGGTGCCCCGCCGAGACGTATGCGTATTGATGTGTGTCGATGTCGAGTTCGTCAATTGCCGATTCAGGTGGCGGCATGTTCAAATACCACAACCGGCCCCTCGCGTTCTCCACAGGGAGCGATACCCTGGAGGAACAAACGAATGCAGAATTGGACGGAGCGCCAACGCCGCTGGAGAAAGAATGGACGACGCGGAGTGTCGCCGATCATCGCTACGATCTTGCTCGTGGCGATCACGGTCGTGCTGGCCGCCGTGTTGTACATCCTGATCTCGGGGCTGACGAAGGGACCGGGGAACACTCCGCTCGGCACTGCGCTGGCGATGGGTTCTCCGACGGCAGGGGCGAACGGGACCGCGTTTACGTACACGATCCAGATCACCCCGTCTAGTGGACTGACCCCCGCGAGCCTGAACTTCCAGATTCAGAGCTCCACCGGTGCCATCACTCTGGTCGCGGGTTCCGCGATCCAGTTGATCGGTCCGCAGGGATGCCTTGAGGCGACGTACACCTTCGCGACGAATGCTTGGGCTGCCGGTTCCGCCGGTGCCTCGACGCACGCCTGCACCCCGCCCGGCGTCACCACCACGGTGCTGACGAGCGGAATGCAGCTCTACCTGTCGAGCTCGGTGACGAACCTCCAGGGCCAGGGCGACACGCTGGTCGCGGTTGGCGTCGGCTCGTTCTCGGGCACCGTCTTCGTCGCGCTGCCGTAGGGACTAGGTCGAACACGATCAACAAGGAAAGAGGAAAACAAAAATGCAGAACCGAATGGGCATGGCTCGCCGATGGAGACAGAAGGGAAAGCGCGGAGTGTCGCCGATCATCGCCACGATCTTGCTCGTGGCGATCACGGTCGTGTTGGCCGCCGTGCTGTACATCCTGATCTCGGGACTGACGAAGGGGCCCGGCAACACGCCCCTCGGCAGCGCTCTCGCGCTCGGGAACCCGTCCTCGGCGGGCGGTCTGACCTACACGATTGGGATCACACCGTCCAGCGGGCTCACCCCCGCGGGAATGACCTTTGAGGTCACCAGCTCGACGGGAACGATCCTTGGCGTGGGTACCACGGTCACCGTCGTCGGTGTCACGGGCTGTTTCCAGGCCGTGTACACCTTCGCGACGAACTCGTGGGCGGCGGCGGTCGGCGGCACGGCTTGCGCCGGCGCGAGCACCACGGTGGTCCTGACGAGCGGGATGCAACTCTCGCTCGTTGTGACCCCGACGCAGACGGGCCTCAGCGACAAGCTGGTCGCTGTGGGCGCTGGCTCGTTCTCGGGCCAGGTCTCGGTCGCGCTCCCGTAGGGCTCGGGAGCCTCGAGTCGACAACCCTTTCCTTCCCTTTTTTTTCCAAGACCTGCCTCCGACGTTGGGCGGCGGCCGCCGCTGTCGAGTCGGGCGGGCGCCACCCGGGCACCCGGTTGACCTGGGCGTGGCCGTCTCAGAGGTCGTCGTCGCCCTTGTGGCGACGGGTCGAACGCGACCTTCCCGAAGTCCCGCGGTGGGCGTCGCCCCGTCGAACGGAGGGGCGTGGGCGGCCCCCCTCGGAGAGCTTGCGGCCGGGTTTCTTCGGGGTCCGGGGAGGCAGGCGGTCTTCCGAAGGCTCCGACCCGTCCTCGTCGTCCTCACCGTCGTGGGCCGATCGGGAGAACCAGCCACCAAGCCCCCCCCAATGGGAGGGCTTCTCCGGTTCCGAGCTCGCTTCCTCTTCCTCGAGCGCGCGGCGGCGATCGTCCTCGACCCCTTCGGCGCGCAGCCCGTAATGGATCAGCGCGCCGAGGACAAACAGGGCCGAGATCGAGATTCCGAGGAACTGCCAGGACTGGGACGGAACCTCGCTGGCGTCCCCGCTGAGGAGGAGCTTCACCGAGCCCACCCACGGGACCATCCCGCGGGCGACCCCGACGATCCAACCCGGGTCGACGAGGCCGGAGAGGCCCGGCTGGTCCTCCTCGCCCGTCTTCGTCCCCGGGTTGATGTTGTTGTCCCCCATCGTAAGGAACCCGGAATGCTGGCCGAGGTCGGCGAACGTCACGTTCACCGTGACCGCTTGCCACCCGATCCCGTACAAGCTCAGGTTGCCCCGAAGCCCGGTCGTTCCGCAACCGCTCGGAGTGGCCGCCAGGAACACCCGGTCGGACGCGTGGCCGCACGGGAGCCCGGCGAGGTCCGGGATGTTGAACGAGCCGTTCGGGTTGTGCTGCATGAAGAGCAGTGCCCGATGGACGATCGGCGCCGGGCCGATGAGGCCGTTCGCGTGGTACAGGAGGACGTCCCCGAACTCCCCGTAGGTACTATGCCCGGTAACCAGCCCCACGACGTACGGGGTGATCGAGGTCGCTGGGACCTGCTGGGCAAGGACGAGGTCGCCAGTGTTGATCAGCCCGACGTTGTCGTTGGTCCCGTGTTGCATGCTCGACGATTCGACCACGTAGAGCGGGGGCCAGTTCTGGGTGTAGGCAAAGAGTCCGGCGAGGAGGACGACGATGATCATCAGCGCGACGAGCGGCTCGAACCACCAGGCGTCCCGAGCCCGGTAGAATACGGGTCTCCTCGACCGATGGAACCATCCCGGTCCGTCGTCGTCCACGGCCGCCTCCGCGTCGTCCGGCGGCACGTCCCCCTCCATCGACCAGGCCTTCGGGGCGGCCCGGGACCGCGTGGTTCGATGGACTCGGGGAGGGCCGGACGGTTCGTCGTCCTCCATGGGGACGTCGGCCCCATCCGGGTCGTCCTCCGGGTCCGGGCGACGACGCCGGGGCATTGGTGGCTCGGGGCCCTTGTCCCGCTTAACCCTTCGGCTGGAGGGGTACTTCGCCCGATAGGCGGAGGGCCACGGCACCGCGGACGAGCACCAAGGCGACGAAGAACATCGGAACCAAGATCAGGTCGGAGCCGGGCCAGTTGAACGAGACCGCTTCGCCGGCCCAGAACACGGCGAACGAGAAGAGGAGCGAAGTTCCGCCCAGCTTCAGGGTCGGGACCTTGATCCGCCGGATTCGCTCGTGGACGATGGCGGCGGCGACGATGAGGACCCCGCCTCCGGCCAGCGCCCCGATGAGTGCCGAGGTCCCGGCTCCGCCGGCGGCCAGCGCGAGGAGGACGATGACGGCCTCCGTCGCCTCGATGGCGCCGACGGAGAAGCCGCCGGCGAAGTGGAGTACGTGCTCCCCGGAGGGAGCGGGGGCGGCGGCGGGCCGCATCGCCTTCCGGTAGCTCCGGACGGTGCTCCGGAACAGGAAGACTCCAAACGCGGCCAGGACGAACGCGGAGACCCCGAGCAACTCGGAGTGCGGGAGCGCCTGCAGCGCGGCACCGGAGACCAGGGCGACCGCCGCGATAGTGCCCGTTCCGGCGATGGCGCCGAGCGCCCCGATTCGAATCCGGCCGGCTTCGCCGGAGAAGGCGAAGACGAGCGCGACGACCTCGGTCATCTCCGTGACCGTGATCACGAACGCGATGATCAGGGCCGGAATCGAGAGGGAGAGCATCGACGGCGGATGCGACCCAAGCTATTAACCCGAGGGCGAACCGACGTCGAAAGCGGGGCCCAGGGGCGGTCCCCGCGCCGATGCGGACGATTGACATTTCGATGCCGATGCACCCCGGGATGCCCTCGTTTCCCGGCGACCCGCCGGTCCACGGACGCCCCGTCCGGCAAGTCGACCGGGGCGATCCGTACAACCTTTCCGTGTGGACCATGGGCTCGCACGCCGGGACGCACGTCGACCCGCCCCGGCATTTCCTTTCCGCCGGCGCGGGCTCCGACCGGCTCGATCTCGCGGTCCTGAACGGGCCGTGCCACGTCGTCGATGTGGGCGACGGAGCGACGACGGTCGGTCCGGCGGAGGTGGCGCGCATGCCGTCCGGGACCACCCGCGTGCTGTTCCGGAGCTCGAACTCGCGTCGCTGGGACTCGGGCGCCTCGTTCTTCCCGGACTACGTCGCCCTCACCCTCCCCGCGGCGAACGAGCTCCTCGTCCGTGGGGTGCGGCTCGTGGGCGTGGACGCGCTGAGCATCGAATCGGACCCGAGCGAGCGGTTCCCCGTTCATCGACTCCTGCTGGGCGCGGGGGTCGCGATCCTGGAGGGACTTCGTCTCGGCGCGGCGACCGCGGGCGAGTACGAGCTCCGCTGCCTCCCGCTCCGGTGGGTCGACGGCGACGGCGCTCCCTGCCGGGCCGTCCTCGTCGCCGCGTAGGAACGGATCATGGGTTGGCCGGCGTCTCCGGGGGCTGGGCCGTACCCGCTCCCGCTCAATGTTCCGGCCTTCTACGTCCTGGTCTTGCTTCTCGCCTCGTTCGTCGCGATGCTGTTCTTCCTCCAGAGTCGGTATCCGCAACGGAAGCGGGCGCTCGAGGGGTTCTTCGAGGCGGCCGGCATCGACCTCGCCTTCCTCGTCATCGGTGTGATCGTCGTCCTGGGGGTCGTGTCCCACGGCCCGTCGGGGAACCGGACCTCCAAGGCGTTGTACGATGTGGTGCTCACCGGCTATTGGCTGACGTTTTCGATCCCCGTGGTCACGGTCGGTAGCTCGGTGGAGGGCCGCTCCCGCGGGTCGGCCGCTTGGCGGATCCCTTCGCTCGTCGCCTGCGCCGTCCTGTTCCTCATCCTCTTCGGGTACTACTTCGGACACCCGTAGGACGCGGAGCCTCCGCGCCTGGGGAGGGTCTAGTCCCGGTCGTCGGGGGGCAGAAGGTTGGGGATTCCGTCGTCGATCGGGTAGTCGACTCCGCACGTGGGGCAGCGGAGGTTGCCCACGACGATCTCGACCCCCTCGGTCTTGGTGGTTGTGAGCTTGAGCTCGCCCTTGCAGACGGGGCAACAGAGGATCTCCATCAGATCCGGCTTCACTTCGACGCTCCCTCGACGATCCCGTAGCCGATGAGCCGCCAGGCGTTGAGCTTCCGGGAGATCGCGACCCGGCTCCCGGGGAAGACCGTCACCGAGCGGCTGAGGGTGAGCTCCACCTCGTCGGCGCGGGCGCTCGTCACCTTGCCGGCGGAAATGGTGGTCCCGACGGTGACACCGAGGAGCTCGCTGGAGCGGATCTTTTCGACCTTGGTCTCGCGGACGGCCCCGAGGACGCGGTCGAGCAGCGTGACCTTCAGGCGGATCTTCTGGGTGACGGGGGGCAGCGTGCCGGGAGTTCCCACGAGGCGACCGGTGAGGCCGTCGCCCTTCGCGAGGGCCGGGTCGAGGCTGGTGCCGATGGCGGCGAGGCCGCCGGGTTTGAGGGAATCGAGTTCGATGCCGCCCGAGACGAGGCTGGTGATCGTGGTCCGCAGCGCTTCGGCCCGTCCTTCGGGGAGCCCGGCCCCGCCGGGGCGGATCTCGATCTCATCGCCGATCTCGAGGTGTCCCTGGACGAGGGAACCGCCGAGCACCGCTCCGCGGAGTTCCTTCGCGCGCGTCCCGGGGCGGTTCACGTCGAACGAACGCGCGACGTACATCAGGGGCGGCTTCGTCGTGTCCCGCGGCGGCGTCGGGATCGTCTTCTCGATGGTGGCGATGAGCGCATCGATATTGACCCGGTGGTTCGCCGAGAGCGGGACGACGGGGGCGCCCTCGATGGGGGACCCCTTCAGAAACTGCCGGATCTCCTCGTAGTTCGTCTTCGCTTGCTCGTTCGTGAGGAGGTCGATCTTGTTCTGGACGACGACGACCTTGCGGACGCCGATGATGTCGAGCGCGTAGAGGTGTTCGCGGGTCTGGGGTTGCGGCACGTGCTCGTTGGCGGCGACGAGCAACAGGGCGCCGTCCATGATGGCGGCGCCGCTCAGCATCGTCGCCATCAGGGTCTCGTGGCCAGGGGCGTCGACGAACGAGACCGCCCGGAGGAACTTCCCCTTCGCCCCGTCGTTGGGGCACTTCGGCTCCGTGGAGTAATTCGCCGGGTACGGGTCGTTCGGGCACTGGTAGAACGCCGCGTCGGCGTACCCGAGCTTGATGGAGATCCCGCGGCGCAACTCCTCGGAGTGCCGGTCGGTCCACTCGCCGGTGAGCGCCTGCGTGAGGGTGGTCTTGCCGTGGTCGACGTGGCCTACGAGGCCGATGTTGACCTCGGGTTGCTTCGGGGCCTTCATGACGCGCCGAGCAGCTCCGGGAGCGGCTTCGGCCCCTTCTGCTCGACGACGAGGTTCACCTGAACGGTGTCCTCGCTGATCGCGTTGCCACGGAACGTTCGACGCTTCCGCATCCCCCGCCGCGGAGCATGGAATCCGAATCCCTCGCTGACGAAGACCCGCGTTTGGCGGGCTCCGGGCAGGTCGGGGCGGAGCGGGAACCCGCTCTTGTCGGTCCCGCCGCGGATGGTGAAGGTGTAGCCGGCGAGGCCGATCAGCTCGCCTCCGATCGATTCTCCGATCCGCTTGCCGAGGAACCCGGCCGATTGCGGGTCCCCGACGGTCCGGGCGAACGACTTCGCCTGGTCGGAGATGACGAGCTTGAATTCCACCATGGGTCCTCGACGGTGCGAGCGCCGCAGTTTCACTCGGTTTAAATAGGTAGCGGGGCGAGGAAAGCTCCACCGGCGGCACCATGCAGTTCGGCGACGTCTCCGACGCTGCAACGGCCGTTCTGCTGGTCGGCTTCGTCGTGGCGGCCGTCATCGATTGGCGGACCCGCGAGGTCGACGACCGACTCTGGCTCGGCGTAGCCGTGGTCGGCGGTGCCCTCCAGGCGGTCGTTCTCTCCCCAGGGGGTTGGCTCCCGGTCCTCCTCTGGGTGGTCGTGGCCGCGTTCGCCGTCCAACACCTGCTCCCCTGGGACGAGGTCCTGTTCGGGGACGATGCATCCCTCGCGGGATACGCCGAGCTCGGACTGTACGTCGCCGTCGGAGTCGCCCTCTTCCTCGTCGGTCTTCGGTACGGCGTCGGTTCGGCGGGAGTGCCACCGGCGGCGATCGCCGTGTTCGTGAGCGTCCTCGTCGCGCGCGGGCTGTTCGAGTCGGGCCTGCTGTACGGGGGGGCCGATGCGAAGGCGTTGATGGTGGCGGCCGTCGCAGTGCCGATCGACGCGGCTCCGTGGTTCGTCACCCATGCGAGCGCGTCGGGAATCCTCGCGTTCTATCCGTTCGCCATCACGGTCCTCATGAACGGCGCCCTCGTCGCCGTCGTCGTTCCCATCGCCCTCATCGTGCGGAACGCCTCCCGACGCCAGTGGAACGGGTGGCGGACGTTCACGGGCTACCCGCTCGACGTCGAAGAGCTTCCGAAGCGGTTCGTTTGGGTCGCCGACCCGACGTTCCACCGGGACGACTCCGAGACCTCCGAGGACGACCAGAAGGAGCGGGCGCGGCTCCGGGACGAGCTCCGGGCGAAGGGGATTCGGACGGTCTGGGTCACGCCCCAGATCCCGTTCGTCGTCCTGCTGGCCGCCGGTGCGATCCTCGGGGTCGTCGTGGGCAACGTCCTCGTCGACCTGTTGTCGTTCGTTTGACGGACTCCGGGGGAAGCCTTTTCTCGCCGACCCGGCTCGGAGCCTAGGATGAGCAAGACCGCGACGCCGCCCCCGATCCGCGTGCTCATCGCGAAACCCGGCCTCGACGGCCATGACCGGGGTGCGAAGGTCGTGGCGCGCGCCCTCCGGGACGCCGGTATGGAAGTCATCTATGCCGGGCTTCGACAGACCCCGGAGGAGATCGTGGAGTCCGCGATCGAGGAGGACGTCGACCTGATCGGACTTTCCTGCCTCTCGGGAGCGCACATGGCCCTCTTCCCGCGGGTTCTCAAGCTGCTCCAAGCCCGGAAGGTGCGCGACGTCCCGGTGTTCGCCGGCGGCATCATCCCCGACGACGACGCCAAGCGACTCCGCAAAATCGGCATCAAGGCGGTCTTCGGCCCGGGCACCACTCTCGAAGAGATCGTCCGAACGGCCCGAGGAATCGCCCGACGCCCCACATGACGCGGGGCGCCCGTCTCCCCGCCGCGGCGCGGGCGCTGCTCGCCGGGGACCGCCGGACGCTCGCCCGGCTCATCACGCAGGTCGAGAATCGGGACCCGGCGGTCCTTCCCGTCCTTCGGGCGCTTCACCCGAAGACCGGCCATGCCCACGTCATCGGCCTGACCGGGCCTCTTGGCGTCGGGAAGTCCTCCGTCGTCAACGCACTGCTCGCCCACCTCCGGAAGCTCGG
>JAKIVT010000045.1 GCA_022750415.1 Thermoplasmata archaeon | reverse complement strand
CCCCCCCGCGAAATCCGGTGCGGGCGCACCCCCGTCCCGTACCCCACCTCCCTCCGTCCTCCCGGTCCACGGGGGACAGGGCCTACCCACCCACGGGGGGGGAGACGGTGCGAAAGAGGATGGCGCCGAAATCCCTTTCCCGAGGCTGCGCAATTGGGGGTCCGGATGGCGAACCGTCCGAGCGGCCCGGCGCGTACTCGGGGTTGGAGCCGCCTCCAAGCCTGGGTCGTCGTCGCCTTCTTCGTGGTGCTGCCCCTCCCTCTCGCGCTGGGGTTTGGATGGTTCGGGCTTAATCCGGTGGAAGCGGAGAGGAACGCTCCGGTCGGCTCCCTTTCCCACGAGCTCCTCAACTCATTCCCGGACAATCGACTCGTTGTCGAGATCGCCTCGGCCCCGGGGGCCACTCCGCCCTCCGCTTCCATGTCGCTCCTCTGGGCCCGAATGAACGAAACCGTCCAGAAGGCCTCGATCCAATTCGTTCTCGAGACCGTTTCGGTCCCCAGCGCGTCCTTCACGTCGGACGGTCTGTTCTCCGTCGAACAGAGCGTCCGCCAGTTCTGGCCGAGCGTCGGACAGATGGCCATCTTTTTCCTCTGCGTTCACGGATCGTACGCGGACCAATCGGGGGTCCTTGGGCTGGCCTTCCGGGGAAGTTCGATCGCCGTCTTCACGGACACGATCGAATCCACGGCGGGGGGCGGGGACCCGGCTCCGATCACGAGCACCGTCCTGATCCACGAGTTCGGGCACGAACTCGGGCTCGTGGGACTGGTCGGGAGCGCGCCGAACGAGGACCCGGGCCATCCCGGGCATTCGACCGACCCGAACGACGTGATGTACTACGCCGTTGAGTCCTCGGCTGGCCTCGCCGGCCTCTTGGGCGGAACGGCTCCCCCGACGCAATTCGGGGCCGCCGACTTGGCCGACCTCCAGACCGTCCGTAACACGCCGATTCCTCTCGAACTCCTCCCCCCGGTCGTCGTGGCGGGGTGTTGGGTCGCGGCGGGAGTAGCCGTTCTCGTCTTCCGGCGGGCCGCCCGCCAGGCGTGAACCCGAGGCGGGCGACCTGCCCTCCGACGCCGTTCCTCGGGAAACCCAGACCCCCGCGGCGTCCACTCGGGGGAGGCGGAAGGACACTCCCCGGGTCGCTGGACCTCGCTCGGTTCGGTCGCGCCGCCTCCCTTGGACGAACTCGCGCCGGGCCGCGGGTCCCGCTCCGCCCCCATTCCGGAAGTTCACCCCGGTTCCGTCGCCGGACGAACGGGTGGCCCGCGGCCCACGGGCAAGTCGAGTCCCTTCGGTCGAACGTGGGGATCCGTGGGCCAGGCTGGGGACGGGGGTGCCCGCCCCACTGCGCCCGAGCAGGGGGGTGCCGCTCACCGGGGTGGGACGCCGAGCCGCTCCCGCTTCGGAAAGCACACGTCGCCGAGGTAGCCGAGGAGGGTCCCATCGAGGGGAACGCCCCCGACGAGGGTGCGCACTACGTTCTCCCCCGCTCGTGGCGTGCCCGGATCCCCGAGGAAGGCGAGGCGTCCGGAACTCCGGACAGCGATCGCGTTTCCGAGAGCGAGCTGGACGCCCGTCGGCTGCCTATGGTAGTTCGACCCGGCGACCAGCGCACGCGCGAACGTGTTGGCGCCAACGAAGTCGGACTGCGAGGGGCCGCGGCCAATCCTGGCCGCCGAGTCGACTGGCTTCCAGGGGGGCCGCGGATCGCTCGTCCGGTCGGAGTCCCCTGGGCAATCGGGAGTCGACGCCTTGATGAAGGCGAGCCCCTTCCAAGGACCGACGGTGACGCCGCGTCTCCGACGGCCCGGGCTCCTTCCTCACGCCGGGCTGGCCACGACGGCCGGCGTACTCCTCGCGGGAATCCTCCTGACGATGCCGCTCTCGATGGCGGGCGCCCCGATCTCAACCTCGGTCACCGCACCCTACCCCGCCGTGATGTTCTTCCGGGCCTCGCACAACGCCGACTTCGCAGCCGGCTGCGCCTACGCGAAGAGCGGGGTCGCTCCACACTGGTCGAACCGGACCGGGAACGGCAGCCTGACCGCCACCGCCGGTGCAGCCACGTGCCCGGGGGCGCGCCAACCGAACGTCACGCGAGGCGATTCGAACTCCCAACCTTGGTTCCGGGTCGTGGCGCCGTTGGCCCTTTCCGCCAATGTGACCAGCGTACAAGCGACCTGGACGATCTCGCTCTTCGCGTCCGATACGCTGTACTCGAACGGTTCGTGTCCCCTGCCCGTGCTCGACTCGAGCGGAGGTGGCTACGACGACTGCGCCGCGGACGCCAACTGGTACATGGGAGTCGGTGGCCTCCTTGTGGACAAGACGACCCACGTCGTCACGCGAAGCAACTGGCACGTGCTCGCGAGCCGGTACGGCGCGTCCACGGCCACGAGCGATACGACGTGCTACCAGTTCAATTGCTCGAGCAGCAACGGCTCGTCCGGCTCCCGAGGCACGCAGTCGTGGTCCGGAACATGGACCGTGACCCTGTACATGAACGGTACCTTCGTGGCGGGGCAGAAGTACGACCTCTGGCTCAACGTCAGCGCGGGGGCGTTCGCCTACTTCTCGAACCACTTCTCCCCGCTCGGTTTGACCGGGCCCTCTCCCGTGGTCTTTGCGGTCGCGCACGCCGACGTAGGTCGCAAGGGGAACCACGTCGACTTGGATTCGATCCGGCTGCTCTGACAGAACCGCGCGAGGGCCGGCGCTCGACGTCGTAGTGCTCCTCCCTCGGGTCGCCGTGGCCATCCGACCACCCGGGCCAGCGACCCGTTCGTCGGGGGCCCCGAAGCCCGCACCGGTTCCGCGCACCCTCCGGGATCCTTCGCCAGCTCCCGCCTCGGGCCCCCGAGGGTTTGCTCGAACGCGGATACGGCCGCCAAGCCGTGATGGCCCGCCGTCGACCCAACGCGTCCCATGGAATCCGCTCCGACCCAACGGCTCCCGTTCGAGGAGCCACGCTCGGGGTCGGTCGGTCACGTCGTCTCGCACGACCACGCGGTCCGACGGATCGTCGGCGATGCGACGTTCCGCGTCGACCTCCGCCCGGCTGGGACGGTGGCGGAACCGACCGCCGCCCCGAGTCATCGCTCCGCGGAGGAAGCGGTGCGACCGCTCCTCAAGCGGGTGGCCCGTGCCTCCGCCCGTCCCGAAGCGTCGGGACCGGGGGGGCAGCGGGAGCGCCCTCCACCGACGGCCTCGACGTCGAGTTTGCGGGAGGGAGCGGGTCCCAGAACCTCCCTCAATCGCGAAGCCCTCGCCCTCCTCCGGCACCAGTTCTCCCCGAAAGACGCCGCCAGCGGCGTGACCCGCCGGTCTCCCACCCGGTCGTCTTTCAATCTGAGCGCCTCGCGGGCGAGCTCCCGCAACTCCTCACAGATCTCCTTCCGCCAGATCAGATCCAGGAGACCGTCCAGGGTCGCCATGTCCGCGGCTGAGGGACGCGAGCGCAAAGACCCGATTCAACCGCCGTGACCGCCGACGGTGCTCACTCCAGGGTCAGCGAGGTTCGGGGGCCCCCTCGGGCTGGGTTGGTGACGGGGGTGCCCCCGACTGTTGAACCAAAGGGGGCACCCGCCTCACCAACCCGGTGGGCGCAGGACCAGCCCCGGGTCCGTTGGGGCGACCGTCGGGGCCCCCGTCGGGATGCCTTGGTCCCATCATCGTGGGGGGGAGGAGTGGTTCGATCCTGGCAATCGGAGTCGGGATTTTGGACCTGATCTGGAGGTAGGAAATCCTACCGATTCCCGCGAGCGCACCCGCGAGGCACGGAGGTTGATTGATGCCCTCGAGGCCGCCCGGCGGGCGCGCCGAGCGCCCGCTCATCCCCTAGTTCTCCGGAGGACCCGGCGGCGTTGAAGCCCCCGGAGGTCGACCTCGCCGATGAGCCACCGCAACAGCCATCGCGGTTCCGCCAGCGAAGGCCGCGGCGGCGATGGCCACGAGGTCGAGTTCGGTGAACGAGACTGCCGACTTACCCGTCACGCCTAGGGGAGGGATCGGGACTGGAGGTCGGACGACCACGGACACGAGCGCGGAAGCAGAGCGCCCGAGGGTGTCCGAAACCGTCGAATTCACGGTGAAGGTTCCGGTGGCCGACGGCTCGCACGAAAGGACGCTGGCGTTCGAGGAGGAACAACCCGGGGGAAGTCCCGTGTAGGAGTAGTGCAGCGGGGACGCCCCGCCCTGCGCCACGACCGCGATTGTGACCGTTCCCCCGACAGGGACGACGTCAGGCGCGGCAAACGCGCTGAGAATCGTGGGCGGCGGCGGGGGTTGTGCGACCGACGTGCCGACGGTGAGCGTCGTCACCGCGGACGCATTCGCCCCCGTGGAATCTTCGACCGTCGCCGACACTTGGAACGTTCCGGGAACATGCGGCGCGCAGCTCCACAGTTCGCCGGTGGGTGCGGGGCACCCGGTGGGAAGGCCGCTGACCGAGAGGACCAGCGTTCCGGGCGCGCCGCCGGTCACCGCGAGCAGAAACTCTACGCTTCCTCCCACCGTAGTCGTGGACGGGAACGCGCCGAACCCCTGGATTTGCGGGGGCGGGAAGACCTCGAGCACGGTGCTCCCGTTCGCCTGCTGGCCGACCGCATCTCGCACGGAGACGGTAATGAGGGACGTTCCCGGGGCGGTCGGTCGACACACGACGGAGCTCATGTTCGCGGTGCGGCACCCCGATGGTAGCCCCGCATACGCGAAGCTCTCGTTGGGTCCCCCGCCCTCCACCGTCGACGCGAGGGTCACCGACTGGCCCACATCCACGACCGGCGCGGACACGGAGATCGCCACCCCCAAAAGGTTCGCGTCGACGACGGTCAGCTGGGTCGAGCTCTGCACCCAGTTGCCCGATCCGTCGGACGCGTTGACCGAGATCGTGAAGGTTCCGCTCGCCGAAGGCCGGCACGACAACGCTGGGAGGTCGGCGGACTGGCAGCCCGGGGGAAGGCCCGAGTAGGTGTAGCGGAATGCGGTCACCGGTCCCAGCGGGGCGGTCGTGACGAGAACCGTCCGGCCAACGAGGGTGGTCGAAGGCTCGACCTGCAACGGCGCGATCTCGGGCGCGTTCGAGAGGAACTCGATTCCCGGTTGGCCAGTCGTGACGTACGCCGGGGAACCCACGATCCCCGGGATCACGCGGTACGCGTTGTTGTTGTCGGCGAGTGGTCCACGAATCAGGACATGGGATAGCACCGTGGTGTTCAGGAGAGCCACGATCCCGCTGTCGTTCGTGGCGTAGACGATCCCCGTGAGAGGGTCGTACGAGAACGACGTGGTCGTTTCGTACGACGAGAACCGTAGGGTGGCGAGTTCCGTTCCCCTCGGGCCAAGGATGGTGATGTTCCCCCGGTCCGAGTACCCGACGTAAAGGTCGCCGGTCGACGGGTCGAACTGCACCGCCGAAGGCGGGTCGGCCAGAGCCCACGGTGTCCCGACTGTCCGGTACGTGGACAGATTGACGACCGAGACGGAGTTGTCGGCGGCGTTCGCCACGTAGGCCGTGGCCGTGCTCGGGTCGACGGAGACCGCGAAAGGACATCCGCCGAGGTCGACCGTCGCGTTCGGCAGCCGAGTGCCATTCGGGGATAGTCCCTCGAGCGTGCCGGATCCGCAACTGACGGCCACGATCGTTCCGTTCGGACCGAGCGCGAGTCCGTGGGGGTCCGCTCCGACCGCGGTCGGGGGCCCGCCCGGGGTCCACGTCCCGACGAGTGTTCCGGAGATGGTCCCATCCAAAGCGCTGGCGGAGAACACCTCGTTGCTCGCCGGGTCGTACAGCAGTTTGCGGGGATGGAACCCGACCGGGATGGGGGCCGGTAGGAATTGTCCATCGGACCGGTTGTACACGTACAGCGCATTTCCGTTCTGGTCGGCGAGGACGAGCCAGGAGGAACCCGGCACCGCGGCCCCGTCGCCGAACTGCGGGCTCAGGTCGACGGTCTCCGTAACGGTGAGGTTCGACGGGTCGATGAGGGTCAGGTTGTTGCTGGCGACGTTAAACACCGCCATCCGTCGGAGGGCGGGATCGAAGATTGCGACCGACGAGCCCCAGCCCACGGGGACCGAGCGAGCCGCCTCCGCGCCGGTGGACGCGTTGAGCAAGAGCACGTTCGTGCCGAACATCTGCGGCAAGAACACCGTCCGGGTCGCCGGGTCCCAGCCAAGCCCTGCCACCCCTTGACCCCCGAGCGAGAGGTTGGTGATGTTACCCCCCGCACTGACGTTGATAATCCACACCGTACTGGAGAAGTTGTCCGACAGGTAGAGCGAGCCGCTCAGCGGGTCGAACCAAAGGCTCCCGAACTGTCCTGTGCTCACAACGGTGGTGTTTCCGCCGGCCCACCTGTTGGTGCTCACATTGATCGGCAGGACCCCGTCCGACGTGTTCGTGACATACAGGAGGCCATCGCGTGGGTCGTAGGCGGCGCCGGTCAGGAGTCCGAATCCGGAGGATTGCAACGTCGATTCGAGTTGGAGAGTCGACGTGTTGACGATCGAGACACCGTCACCGTTCGGCACGTAGGCTGTCCGGTCGCCGGGTCCGAACGCGACGAACTCCGGGCTCGATGGGAGGGCGATGCTCGCGACCAACCGATTGTCCGTGCAGTTGATCACGTTCAGGGAGTCGTTCCAGTACCCGGCGACGAACAGGAGTTGAGCGGGGGCATCCAGCGACATAGCCACCCCCCCTCCGGGGCTCGGAACTGCCAGATCGGGGCGAGTGACGTGGCGTTCAGCACACCGACGTCAGTAACCCGTAGGCCGGAGAAGTAGAGCGCCTGGTTCGCCGGGTCGTAGACGGCCGATTGGATCGCTGCGAAATCGCCGAAGAAGGGCGGACCTGCGAACGGCAGCGTCGGTCGATTCCCATACCAGGCAATTCCGCCCACGAGCGAATTCGAAGAGTTCCCGGTCAGATTGAGCGTCGGCGACGAACCGAGCCGCGCCGCCGGGGCGGGGAAGGGGTTCGGGGCGCGTACGCCTGCCGCCAGTGATCGGGATTCGGGCGACGCCGTTGCGGAAGCGTGGCCGGCAAATAGACCCGCAGGCAGCGCGACGAGCAACCCTAGGGCCACAACCAACCCGAGCGGCGAACGCCTCAGTCGGAGCACGGACCCATCGCCAAAGGTATCTACGCGGTAAAACGAAGTACCCTCTGGCCCCGAGGCCCGAGAACGACCTTCGGGCGGTTACTGCGGCACACCGCCTGACGGAGGCGGCTCAAGGTTGGGTTGGTGACGGGGGTGCCCCCGACCGTTTGACAAAAGGAGGCACGCACGTGACCAACCCGGGAGGTTCGGAGGACGCGCCTCGACAGTCGCTTGCCGAATCGATTGAGGTCGCCGAAGGGCCGTGCCGGCGATCACATCCTGCGAATGAGCAGGCTGGCGGTACGGTGTGCGGCGCGATGCCAATTAATACGGGAGGGCGGGTCGACCACTTATGGTCCGGCCCTCCCCTCTGCTCGGCGGCGTCGGCGTAACGCTCCTGATTGCGATTCTGGTCGCGCTCCCAGCTATTTCTCCCACCTCGTCCGGGGGCGTGGCGACTGATCGGAGTTTCCATTCGGGGCTCCCTCGAGGGTCGCTCAGGGCAATCCAACCTTGGTTCAACGTCACAAACATTTCCGCCAGCCTGCCTCAAAGCCGCAATGGCTCGGCGCAGTCCTACGACGCGACAGACGGCTATGTGCTCGAATTTGGTGGGCTGAGCCCGAACGGGACGCTACTCGGCGACTCATGGTCGTTCCGCGGAGGGAACTGGAGCCAGATTGTGGTCCCGCCCGGTGCGGGTCCCTCCCCAAGGGCATTCGCGTCGATGACGTACGACCCTGTCGATCGAGCCGTCTTGCTGTTCGGTGGAACGGACAACGCAACGATTGCCGACGCGAGTAAGCTCAACGACACCTGGGAGTTTGCCAACGGCACTTGGATCCAGTTGCATCCCTCGCTTTCGCCTCCCGCGAGATACGCGGCATCCATTGCGTATGACGCGAAGGACGGGTATGCGCTATTGTTCGGAGGGAACACCACCCATGGCCCTGCCGCTGATTCGTGGGCGTTCGCCGCCGGCACATGGTCCACACTTGTGACTGGGTCCGGAAATCCGTTGCCAAGGTTCGGCGCGGCGATGGGCTATGACCCGTCGCTCCAGGAAGTCATACTCTCGGGAGGTCGGGGCCTCGCCGGGCACGCGGGCCACGAACTGAACCAGACGTGGGCCTTCCAGGGCGGAAATTGGTCGTTCGTCCGGCATGAGCCCGGCTACGCTGCGAAGCCGTACGATCGATTCGGGGCAGTGATCGCCTCGAGCCCGAATGCCACGATTCTTGTCGGCGGGACTGAGGGATTCCAGCAGCGCATCCATCGAGGACACTCAGTCGGCGTCGGCAATTGGGCCATCCTGCCCTTCTATTTTCTTGGATCGGGCCACTGGTACGGCCAGAGGGCTGCCGGCGGTACGCCCGTCGGCCCTCCCCCGGTCTCGATGCCGGATCAATTCCCAGGGTTCACTTGGGACGCTGCAGACGGCTACTTTGTCTTCGTTGTCGACGGCACGACTTGGATTACTGCGTAGTCGGGCTGCTTACGGAACTACACGGCCCGGGGTGGTCGCCCATCTTGGTCCGGGCTGTCTGACGCCTGAGCTCGGGACCCGCGCGATTGGCCGTCGTCCGGCTCGCGCCCTACGGGGCTGGGGACTTAGATCCCGCCGACGGGAGACCCTCGGAGCCGGGTTGGTGATGGGGGTGCCCCCGATTGTTGAACAGTTGGGGGCAGGGCGTCTTCGAACCTTGGTGTGTGTTCGCAGTGCTCCCAGGCTGGAGTCAAATAGGGATATGTCAGGCGGACTCCTCCTCAGGACGGGCGGCCTTCGCCCGCCCTCGCCGGGAGGTTTAAAGCCGTGCGAGCCCGGTCGGCCACTCCGTGAGGGACAAATCGCGCCGGCGAGGCCCCAGCATCGGACGGGTGACCCCACTCGGCGTCGCACTGCTTGCGGTCCTCGCGGCCAACGTCGGTGTCCTCGCCGCGCCTGTTTCGTCGGACGGACCTGCCGTGGGGCACTTGCCTTCCCCGGCCGGACCGCCAGTTTTGGGCCCGATCCTTGGTGCTGGAGGCGCCACCTCCCATGGATCGATGCCGGCTGTGTCACGCCCGGAGGCCGCACTCGCCGTGCGTGGACCGATTTTCGAGCCGAATCCGGCCGCGGTGGATCACCGGTTCCTGATTGAGGCCAATGCCTCTGGGGGTCAGCCCCCCTACCAATTCGGGTATGGCGGGCTGCCCGTCGGATGCGCGTCTCAAAACCTTTCCGTAATCTCCTGCAGGGCCAACGCGACCGGGAACTACACCGTCGAAGTCAACGTGACCGACTCTGCGGGCAGCATTGCTACATCGAGCGCGCGGCTGCGAGTCAGCCTCGACAACACAGTCTTCGGTGAGGTCTGGCAGGAGTCGGGACTTCCCTTGGGAACTCCGTGGGGGGTAACGATCTATGGGTCGGACTACACGAGTTCCATGCGGCAGCTCCAGATCTTCCTGGCCCCAGGCTACTACCCCTACACGGTGGATGCCGTTCCGGGCTACTCAACGGTCTCGACGAACGGAACCGTTGTGGTGAACAATTCCCTCTTCACCCGTGACGTCGCTTTCGCTCGTGTCCTGTATCCCGTAACGTTCCTCCAATCTACCCTTCCGGATGGGACCCCTTGGAGTGTCATGGTCGACGGTCGAACAGTGGCCTCGACCAACTCGACGGCCCAACTCGAGCTGCCCAACGAAACCACCTCGTACTCGGTCGCACCTCCGATTTTCTGGCGAGCCATCCCGCCGCGGGGGAACGTCACAGTCGTCGGCGGTCCTACCACGGTGAACATCAGCTTCGTTCCGATTCCGACCTACGCGGTCACGTTCATCGCGAGTGGTCTTCCAAACCTATCGGTCTGGAGCGTGGATGTGAACGGAACGATCGTCACTTCGGCGCTCTACAATCTATCGACGATCGAGGCCAACGGGACGTACGCGTTCTTCGTCCGCCCGCCGACCGGTTGGACCGCCAGCCCGAACCAAGGGAACTTGAGTGTGAGCGGACAGGCCGTCCGGCAATCGATTACCTTCGCGTTCTATCGGCTCACCCTGCACGAAACGGGCCTTCCTCAAGGTACGAATTGGTCGGCGTTCGTCAACGGGAGTCTCCTCTACGGGACGACCGCAAATCTAACCGAAGGTATTCCCGCCGGCACCTACGGTTTCGGCGTGAACTCGCTCCCGGGATGGACCGCGACACCCAGGGTGGGCACGATCGTCGTAGGGCCGGGCTCGAGCGGCGTCGCCGAGGTAAGTTTCGCTGGCCCGCTGAAGAAGTTCAACCTGACCTTCCTTGAGAGCGGTCTCCCCTCGAGCCTGACTTGGTCCATCGCGGTGGACGGCCTAGATGCTCTGGCGGGGGTCCAAGGACTCACCCTAGAGCTCCCGAACGGAAGCTATCCATTCACCATAAACGCCCCGACCGGATGGGTGGCGAGCCCGAGCAACGGAGCCGCCGTGGTCGTCGGGAATTCATTGAACGTTTCGATCGTCTTCGCCGTACCCGGAACCCCCACCGCGTCCTGGCTCGGATCCGATCCGCAAACTTGGCTCACGTTCACGGCCGCGCTCGGAGGAAGCGTCGCCGCCGGAGCGCTCGCCGGAGTCGTAGTGGACCGCCTCCGTTTCCGACGTGGTTGACGGAGGGGCAGGCGACGACCCGGTCCCGCGGGGTCCCTCGACGTGGCCCAGCGAGCCGAAGGCCTTCCTGCAGGCCGGCCGCCGTTCTTCAGAAGCACAGTGGTGACGACTGGCCCGTCCAGACAAGAACTCCGGGTGCCGGTTCCTCCCTCATTCAGGTCCGGACTAGCCCGCCCCCGATCGACTCAGCAAGAGCGCCGCGAGCATCTTCGGACGGTCTTTCGCGGGGCGCTAGTCGAAGTTTCGGGACACCTACCGCGTCAGCCCGCGGCGTTAGACCCTGCCCCGCCCCAGCCTCGGTTCGCAATCCCGTCTTTCCTCGCCATCTCGGCCGATGGGGCTGCTTAGCCGGAGAGACAGGGTACCCCGGGGCCTCCTCGAAGTGGGGCTCTGCGTTGCCCACGACTGGAGCCCCTAGGAGTCGGGTTGGTGACGGGGGTGCCCCCTGATGTAAAACAAAAATGGCAGAATGCTCATATAGTCGTTAAATTGTGTTAAACGTCGTGCGAACGGCCCGAGAGCTGCCCCGCTCCGACCATTTCCTCGGCGTCCGGCTGACGGCCGAGGAGATCGAGCAGCTCGACCGGTTCCGTCTGAGTTCGGGTTCGTCGACCCGGTCCGATGCGGTGCGCGCCCTGGTGCGCACGTCGGAGAAGGTCGATACCGGCGCGACGGAGCTACCGGTTGGACTGCTCTCGAAGCTG
>JAKIVT010000044.1 GCA_022750415.1 Thermoplasmata archaeon | reverse complement strand
GCGAGTAGTTCTTCCAGTCAACGGTCTGATTCCAGTAGGTCCAGCCCGCGGGCAGCCCACCCACTCGGGGGGAGTCCGGCGGCGACTGGTGGTGGGCGACGACGGCCCCGGAGGGTGCCCCGGAAGTTGGAAACGGAACGGCCGAGGCGGGCGTCGGAACCGCCGCAATCAAGAACAGGACCGCGCAGCCGAGGCTGAGCAGCGTTTTCCGTCGCATGGCCGCCGCGAGGCGCGAAAGGCCCTCTTCGATATTTGAGGCCAAGCCGCCCACGGTGTCGGACGCCGATCTGGGGAGATTTTCCTTGACCCACCTTGCAGGAAAACGCCCGGCCGCGGTCGAGGTTTCGTCCCACGGCCTCACACTCGATCCACGCGGCAGGTAGGCCGCGTGCCGGCGGTTCGATTTCGTTGGTGGTCCCCTTCGCTGGATCGCCTGAAGGGACTGTCCGACAGACGAGTGGCCGGTTCCGCCGGTCGGAGGCCCGGGTAGGGTTGGTCGCCCTCAGTGGGCGGGTCGATGGTGGGGGCACCCCCCGCGCGGGTCCGTTGCGGACCAAGGTTTATATGGCTGACAATGTGGTCGATTCTCGCCGACATCTGTCTGACAAACAGACCCGTCGACAAGGGCGTCCGGCAGGAGGAGGGGAGGCCACCGATGCATCTGAAACGCCTGAAAGTTCGCAATTTCAAGTCGTTCGCCGGCTCGACCGAGATTCCCTTCCAGCCGGGATTTACCGGTGTCGCCGGCCCCAACGGGATGGGGAAATCGAACATCTCCGACGCGATCCTGTTTGTTCTCGGGCCGACGAGCTCGAAAGCCCTGCGCGCGGACCGACTCACTCACTTGTTCTTCAACGGCGGTTCCTCGAAGAAGGCGGCGACCGAGTGCGAGGTCTCGCTCGTCTTCGACAACAAGGATCGCCTGCTCCCGGTCGAGACCGACGACGTCGAGCTGACCCGGTACGTCAAGCTCGCCCCGAGCGACGCGAACGGGTACTACTCGTACTTCTACGTCAACGGAAAGCGGTCGACGCAAACGGAGATGGACTCGCTCCTCTCCCACGCCCGCCTCTCGGGGGACGGGTACAACCTCGTCCAACAGGGCGACGTCAACCGGATCGTCAGCATGGGGACGGTCCCCCGGCGCGGACTGGTCGAGCGGCTGGCGGGAATCTCGCAATACGACGAAGAACTCCAGCGCGCCGACGGCAAGCGGGCCGAACTAGAGACGAACCTCGGCCAAATCAACGCCCTGCTCACCGAAATCAAGAGCCACCTGACGGCGCTCGAATCCCAGCGACTGCAGGCCATCCAGTACAAGCAGCTCCAGGACGAGCGCAAGCGGGCCGAAGCCCGGCTCGCGCGCGCCGGCCACCGGATGATGCGCCAAGAGGTCGACACGTGCTCGAAGCACCTCGGAGAGCTCCGGACCGAGCTCGAGGGGGCCCGCGCGGCCGCCCAGAAGCTCGAGGACGAGCGGGGCCACGTCACGCAGGCGATCGAACGCGTGGAGCAGGAGATTGCCAAGCTCGGCGGCCCGGACGCGGTCCGGTTCAAGACCGAACTCGACGAGCGCCGCATGGCCTTCGCCCGACTGGACGAGAACGTCCGGACGGCTCAGGCCGAACTCGAGACCCTTGCGACCGAGTCGACCGAACTCGCCGGCCGCCTCGAGGCCGACGGGAAGGAACTCGATGCGCTCAAGAAGAAAGAGAAGGCGTCCGCCGAGAAGTTCCGAGCCTCCGATGCCAAGCTCAAGCTCCAGGCCGAAGCGCTCAGCGCCGCGACGGCCAGCGCGGACCCGTCCCACGGCAAACTGGCGGGGACCCGAAAGGAGATTCTCCGGCTGGAGGGCGACCAAGACCGCCTCCAGACGGCGTGGCAATCGGCCATCGAGTCCCGCGAGGAGACGAACGGTCGGCTCACGTCGGCCGAGCGGGACGCCGCGCAGCTCGAGGACGACCAACGGACTCGGGAGATCGAACTCAAGGATCTGGAACTCCGGGTGAAGGAGACCCGCCCCGGGGGCTCCGGCGGCAAGGGAACGCCCGAGCTCCAGAAGGAATTCGTCCAGACGAAGAACCGGGGCTCCGCACTCCAGAAGGAGCTCGACCAGGTGGCCCTCGAGGTCCTCGAACTCAACCGGCGCTACATGGCCCTCGACGCGCGCCTGAAGGCCCGTTCCGACAGCGGGCGCGGGCCCGGCGCCATGGCCGCGGTCGACTACCTGCTCTCCCAACGAAATCTCGGCAAGATCGCCGGAATCCGCGGTACGGTCTCGGAGTTGGCCGGCTTCCGGCCCGAGCACTCGACCGCCCTGACGATCGCCGCCGGCGGCCGGTTCCAGGCGATGGTCGTCGAGACGGACCAGGTCGCGGAGGAGTGCATCAAGCTCCTGCGCTCGGAGAAGCGGGGTCGCGCCACCTTCCTCCCCCTCAACAAGATGCTCCCCGGTCGCCCTCGGGGAAAGTCCCTCGTCGCCTCCCAATCCTCGGGCTCCCTCGGATTCGCCCTCGACCTCGTCAAGTTCGACGAGGAACTGCAAGGCGCCTTCTGGTACGTCTTCGGCGAGACCGTCGTGATGGACGACCTCGCCCACGCTCGCTCTCAGATGGGCGGCGTCCGACTCGTCACCCTCCAGGGTGAGCTCATTGAGGCCACGGGCGCGATCTCGGGAGGATACCTGGACACCGGAGCGAACGCCCGCGGGGCGGACAACGCTTCGGAGCTGAAGCGGCTCGGCGACGAGCTCCGGGCGAAGGGGCAGACCGAGGCCGACCTCCGGGCGGAGATCGCTTCGCTCGACGGAAAAGTTCGTACGATGGCCGACGAGCTCGCCAAGCGGACCGCGGAAACGAACGCCCACCAGACGACCCGTTCGGTGCTCGATGGCGAGCTGACAGCGGCGCGGGACCGTCTCGCCGAGGTCAAGAAGCGGGCCGAGGCGGCGCGCGTCGCCCGTTCGCAGGCGGAGGCGGACCTCGAGAAGGCCATCCAGCTCGTTACGACCCGCGAGAAGGCCGTGGCCGAGGCGAAGGCGGCCCTCGCCCTTCACCAGCAAGCATACCTCGGCAATCTCCCCGAAGCCCTCTCCACCAAGATCCGAAGCCTCCAGGAGGCGAACCAGGCGGCGAACGACGAACGGCTCGCGATCAGCCAGCAACTCGAGGCGACGCGCGCCTCCATTGCGGCCGCCGAGACCGCCATCGCCGCGCGTCACACCGAGTTCGAGACCCTGAAGACGACCCGGTCGCAGAAGGAGAAACAGTCCGAAACCGTGGTGACAAGCCGGGACGAGGCGAAGGCCGCGCTCGAGACCATGCGGGCCGTCGAATCGAAGCAGCTCGCCCGCGTCCACGACCAGTCGGAGGAGAAGCGGAAGCTCGACGGTCGACGGCTCGAGCTCGTGGACCAGGTCGCGCGCGCGCAGGAGTCCCTCCGGACGAAGGCGACGCTCGCCGACCAGGAGCAGGTCCGACTCCAGCAGGCGGAGCAGCGGCTCGCGGAGGCGGAGGCGGCGCTGAAGGAACTGCCGGAACCGGAAGCCGACGAGAAGCCGGTCACCGTCGACGAACTCAAGCGCACCATCCAGACCGTGACCTCCCAACTCGACTCGATGGGCTCGGTCAATCTCCGCGCCCTCGAGGAGTACGACGGGGAGAAGGCTCGGCTCGACGAATTCCAGGGGGAGGTGAACCGGATCTCGACCGAGAAGACGGACCTCCTCCACCTCGTCGGTGAAATTGAGAAGAAGAAGCGGGTCAAGCTCGTGGAGGTCGTTGGCTCCGTCGACATCAACTTCCGCCAGATCTACAGCGAACTCTCCGGCGGGGGGATCGGCGAGATCGCCCTCGAGAACCAGGAGGACCCGCTCGCGGGCGGGCTCCTCATCAAAGCGAGCCCGGTCGGCAAGAACATCCAGCGCCTCGAGCAGCTCTCGGGCGGCGAGAAGTCGCTCGCGAGCCTCGCCTTCGTCTTCGCCCTCCAGCGGCACGACCCGAGCCCGCTCTATGTGTTCGACGAGGTCGACATGTCGCTCGACGGCGTCAACGCGGAAAACGTGGGCCGCCTCCTGCGGCGGAACGCCGAGCGGGCGCAATTCATCGTGATCTCGCTCCGCAAGGTGACGTTGAAGTTCGCCCATCGGCTGTTCGGGGTTACGATGCACGGCGACGGCTGCTCGCGCGTCGTCGGCCTCAAGCTCGACGAGATCGTCGACGTCGATGAGAAGGACCGGGCGCCCGAGGCGCTCGCCCCGCTCGTCCCGGGGGCCGCATGACGATCAGCGAGATGGCGGCCCACGAGCTCGCCGAGACCGTCCCCCCGGTGCAGCGCGAAGCAGCCCAGCGGATGCTCGACTACCTGATCTTCCACCGCTCGCTCCTCGGGGAGGCCGACACGAGCCCTGTCCTCCTCGAACGGTACCTTTCGCTGGTCCGGGAGCTCAAGGAAGGGGTCCATATCGTCATCGCCGACCCGTACCAGAAGGCCACGGCGATGCTGTTCGAGCTCGTCATGGACGAGGCGTTCGACCCGTGGGAGATCGACCTCGCGCGGTTCACGGAAGGGTACCTGGAGCGGGTCCGCTCCGAAGGCGGGGTCGACTTCGCCGTGGCCGGGCGGCTTCTCTGCATGGCGTGGAGCATCCTCTACCTCCAATCGAAGGAACTTCTCCAGAACCGGGCCCTGCCGCCTCCGGAGCTAGCGCCCGGCGACCCCCTCGGGGAGGTCGCGCCCGCGGACGATTCCTACTTCGGCGCCCTCGACACGCCCCAGGCCGTCGACGTGACGACCGCGGTCTTGGGCGGAAACCCGGAACCCGCGCTCCTCCAGATGGTCCGACACCCGGATACCCGCCCGGTGAGCCTTCTCGAGCTCGTCAGCGCGTTCGGGGACGCGGAGCAAGAAGCGCGACGCTCGCTGCGGATCCAGGAACTTCGCGAACGGCTTCGGGAGGAGCAGCGCGCTCCGCCCGAGGTCCTCGTCCATGGCGACATCCCCGAGCGGGACCTCGCCGACGCCTGGGAGATCGCCCTCCGTCACAAAGCGCAGGAGGAATTCCCGTTCCTCGCCCTTTGGAGGCAAACCGAGGGCCGGGACCGCCTCGTCTCCGTGTTCCTCGCCGTCCTCTTCCTCGCCCGTGAGCAAGTGCTCGACCTTCAGCAGGAGCACATCGGGGAGAGCCCCCTCGTCCTCGTCCGGACCGCCGACGTGCGTCCCACGATGGGCGCCCGAGAGACGTAGCCTGTGCCGGCCAAGGTCGACGCGCTCGAGCTCCGCCTCGAGGCGGTGCTGTTCGCCGCGGGAAAGCCGATGAGCGTCAAGGAGCTCACCGACGCCCTCGACGTCGGGGACTTCCGACCGGTCCAGGTCGCGCTCAAACGGTTGATCCGAACCTACGACGGAAGGCAGACGGCTCTCGAGGTCCGCCATGTGGGAGACCGGTACGCCCTGCAGCTCCGACCGGACTTCGTCGCCGGGGCTCACTCGGTCACGCCCGTGGACCTGGCTCCCCGAACTCTGAAGGCGCTCACGCTCATCGCCTACCACCAGCCGATCCTCCAGAGCCTCCTCGTCAAGATGCTCGGGGAGGCGGCGTACGAGGAGGTCGAGCGGCTCCGGGGCCTCGGCCTCATCCGGGCCGAGCCGAAGGGCGCGACCCTCGAATTGTGGACCACGAAGGCGTTCGCCGAGTACTTCGGGATCGCCTCGACGAAGCCATCGGAGATCCGGCAGTTCCTCGAGACGAAGTTGGGCGTCACCCCGGCAGGCCTTGCGATTCCGGTGGCGCCTCCGGATGCGGAGGCGACTTCGGACGAGGGCCCCCGGCCTCCCGACGACGTTTCGTCGGCCGCCGGCCCGGCGTAGTTCGGACTAGAACGCGCCGCAGCCGGGACACCGGACGGGCTCGGCGGGGCGCGGGATGCCGCAGTACGGGCAGGCGAACATCGCCGGGGGCGCCGGCGACCCCCAACCGGCCGGGGGCGGGGGAAACCCGCCGCCAAACGTCGGCGGTGGGGCCGGGAGGTACGAGGATGTTGGGGGCGGCGCGCTCCCGCCCATCGGGGGCGGAGCGGTCGGCGGAACCCCGTACGCCCACGGCGGGACCTGGTACGGTCCGCTCGGGGGGAGCCGGCGACGGCGCATCCGCTCGTCCCAGACGATGATCGCGACGAGTCCGAGCGCCAGCGCGATGCCGACCGCCACGACCACGACCGTCACCACCGGGGTGACGGGTGCGGGAGTGAAGAGACCCGGCGGAAGGCCCGGCGTCGGGCCGGTGTAGGTGAAGTTGCTCCCGAGGATGGTTTGGTACGCCGGGAGAAACCGGACCGGGTCGAGGCCGCCCCACCCCGTGACCGGGTCCCACCCGCTCGCGGTCGAGAACTGGAAGTTCGAGCCGTTGGTCACGTCCAGGAACGGGTTCACCGCCTGCGGGTTGGCGGCGTCATACCCCGCCAATCGGTAGAGATTCGGGTCGATCCAGCCGAACGGGTGGTGGGCGACGGCCGACCATTCGGCAAGGAGCCCGGCGAAGAACGGGGCGGCGATGCTCGTCCCCTCGAGGACGCTGAAGAAGGAGCCGGAGGCGTTGTGAGCCACGTAGGCCACGGTGTCGTTCGCCGGGAACGCGACGTCCGGACCGGCGCGGCCGAGTTGCGAGGCGCCCTGCGCACCCCCCGCGGACGCAATCGCGGGCTGCGCCGCGGAGTCGAACTGCCATTGAGGCTGGGGAATCACGGTGCTGAGGCCGCCTTCGGACCCTTGCACGTGGCCGTATCCGCCCAGGTCGTCATACCACGCCGTCTGGGCGGCGATCCCCGTGAAGTTGCTGTCAAAGCCGTCGGGGAGGACTCCGCCGGTGAACGTACCGGTCGGCGCTCCGCCCAGAGAAAGGCTGACCCCACCGACGGAGACCGTTCCGTAGTCATTGAACGCCGCCGAGGCCGGCCACGTGGGCCATTGCCCCTGGAAGTGGCCGGAAACGTCGGAGGGGGCGTTCCCCTGGTCCCCGGAAGCGGCGACCACGGTTACGCCGACCGCGGCCGCATGGGCGAGCTCGAGATTCCACATCGAATCATTGAGGTCCGGAAGCCCGTACGAGTTTGTCACGGAGGCGAGCCGGTTCCCCGAGTAGTTGTAGGAGAGGGCCTGCGAGAGCCCCGCGGCGAAGTCGTCGGCCACCGGCCCGAGCGGGGCCGAGTCGTTCAGGGTCTGGAAGAGGCTCGCGGAGAAGTAGAAGTTCGCGACCATCGCCCCAGGAGCGGAGCTTCCGGCCATCTCGATGTCGAGCGAATTCTCGGCCTCGTCGAGGGAGTCGTCATTGAGCGCCCCATACGGGCCGGGGAGTGGTGGGGTCAGGCCTCCGACGGTCACCGGGACTCCGACGTAGGTCGGCGCCGGCCAAGCGGACGGGAAGGTGTCGTTGAAGTAATCGCGGATTTGGGCGGGGTCCCATGGGGGGAGGTCGGTGCTCGAACTCGCGTTGTACCCACTCATCAAGATCGTCGCGACCGCCGTCCCCGTGGCGAAGGTCGCATTCGATCCGGCCCCGGTCCCGCCCGGGAAGAGTCCGGCTTCCCCGTAGGCCTGCACGTAGTCGCTCCCGGTGAACCAGTCCACGCCGCTCGCGTTGCCGTCGATGACGTACGAGTCGACGCCCTGTCGAACGGCGCCGTGTCGGACCGACTGGACCGAGAGCGTCGGGCCGACCGGCACGCGGGAGAGTCCACCGACCCCGTACACGGAACCGGCGAGCGAATCGGGCAGGGTGGGCGAGGACGTCCACGTCCATGCTGCGCCCGCCGTCGCGGCCCCCCCGACCAGGGTCGTCCCGAAGGCCTGTTCCGCCCCGCCCACGGGAAGGGTGAATCGCAGCCCCAGACGGTCGGGGGTCACCGAGTACCTGGCCCCGCCGAATCCAGAAAAGTAGCTCTCGAGCGCCGAGATATTGGCGCTCGCAGGGGAAAACTGGCGGTGGAACGCCGCTTCCGAGAGGTACGCCCCACCCCCGGAGTGCGCAAGCTGTCGATCGAGGGCGAACAACCCCCCCGCGTTCCGCGGTTCCAGCGAGACCGTAAGCTCCAGGAGCCGCCCGGCGGGGACTGGGTGGACAACGAGGGCAGTCGGGAGGGATGCAGAATCGCTGACAACCGAGCGCCGTTCGGACGTGCCAGAGCTGCCGACCTGCAGCGCGAGCGTCCCCGGGAGGAGAAGCACGGCGCCGACCGCGAGCGCGACCCCGATGGCGATGGCGCTCCGATTCACGCCGAAGCCACTCGGCCCGGCGAGATAACTCCGGGCCGTCGAGCGTCCGCCGAGAAGACTTAACTCCGAACCGGCGGTGCGTCGCCGATGGGGTCGGCTGCGCCCGCCGCGCCCTGTGTCTTCTGCGAGATCGCGGCCGGGCGATCGCCGGCGTACGTCGTCTACGAGGACGCGAACACGCTCGCCTTCCTCGACATTTTCCCGTTCACCCGCGGCCACCTGCTTGTCGTGCCAAAGCGCCACGTCGACCGATTGGTCGACCTCCCTTCGACCGAGCACGCCGGCTACCTCGGCGCGCTCGCGCAGGCGTGCCGCCAAGTTGAGCGGCTCACCAAGGACTACAACATCGGCCTCAACCAAGGGCGGCTTGCGGGGCAGATCGTGTTCCACCTCCACTTCCACGTCATTCCTCGGTACGATGCGGGCAACCCGTTCGGAACACTCCCACGGACCCGGATCGGAGAAGCGGACGCGGCTGCTGTCGTCCGCGATTTGGGCGGACCGATCCGACGATGAGCGAGCCACGGCCACCGGCCGTCGCCGGGGCGTTCTATCCCGACGAGGGAGCGGCCCTCGCGAAGGCGGTGGAAGAGGCTTTTCTGAGTCCCCGAGGACCGGGGCGACTGCCGGTCCACCGGAGGGCCGCGTCCAGGAGCATCCGGGCCATCGTGGTCCCGCATGCCGGGTACGTGTATTCCGGACCGATCGCGGCGTTGGCGTACTCCGCGGTCGCGGCGGACGCACCGGCGGCGGCCATTCTCGTCCTTGGCGTGGACCATTCCGGGCTTGGGCCTGCCGCGGCGCTCTCGAACCGCCCTTGGCTCACTCCTCTCGGGACCGTTCCCGGAGACCCCCAACTCGTCGAGAGGCTCACCCGAGGCCCCGTCGTCGTGGAGGAGCGGGCTCATCGTACGGAGCATTCGATCGAGGTCCAGCTCCCGTTCATCCAGTATACGGAACCGAAACCGGTGGTGGTTCCTCTTCAGATCCGTACGGAGTCGTTCGAAGGGCTGGATGAGATCGCGAAGGTCGTCCGAGACGCGGTCAAGGACCGGGACGTCTTACTCGTGGCTTCGACCGATTTTTCTCACTACGTCCCAGCGGCAACGGCGAAGCGCCTCGACGCCCTCGCCCTCGACCGGATTGTGGCGCGGGATGCTCCGGGCCTGTACGACACCGTCCGCCGCCACGACATCTCGATGTGCGGACTCGCTCCGACCACGGTAATGCTCCGCGCGCTCGCGGACGAACCCTTGACCGCCCGTCAGCTGGGCTGGGGGCACTCGGGAGAGGCCGAACCGATGACGGATGTCGTCGGCTACGGGGCGGTCGTGCTCGAGGGCACTCCCACATAGGGAACCTCCCGACCCTCGATTGGCCGCGGCCTACGACGCCCGACCCTGCACACGACGAAACACGTAGGGGAGGAGCCCGCCTTCGCGGAGGTACTCCAATTCGACGGCCGAATCCACCCGGCAACGGGCCGTGAAGCGAATGGGCGCGCCGTGCTCGGGAGTCGCGGTGACGTGGAGCTCACACCGCGGCGTCAGAGGGGCGCCGTCCACGGTTTCGATCCGGTACGATTCCTTCCCGGTGAGGCCGAGGTCGGCCGCCCCCTTTCCGGGCGGGAATTCCAGGGGAAGGAGACCCATCCCGACGAGGTTACCTCGGTGGATGCGCTCGAAGTTGCGCGCGATGACGGCGCGGACTCCGAGGAGAAGCGGTCCCTTGGCGGCCCAGTCCCTCGAGCTACCCTGTCCGTAGGCCTTTCCGGCCAGGACGACGAGGGGGGTGCCGGCCTTCTGGTACGAAAGCGCCGCCTCGTAGATGGTCGTGAGCGCACCGTCGGGCTGCAGGGTGGTGTAGCCGCCCTCCTTCCCTCCCGCGAGCTGATTCTTCAGCCTTACGTTGGCGAAGGTCCCGCGAACGAGGACTTCGTGGTTCCCCCGTCGTGTCCCGTAGGTGTTGAACTCCGCGACCGGAACTCCTTGCTCGACGAGGTACCGGCCGGCCGGGCTGTCGGCCGGGATGTTCCCGGCGGGGGAGATGTGGTCCGTCGAAACCTGGTCGCCGAGAACGGCGAGGACACGGGCGTGGTCGACAAGGACCCCTCCAGACGCGGATGGAGGGATGGGGAGCGAAAAGTACGGAGGCTCGCGGAGGTACGTGGACTTCGGGTCCCACGGGAACATCGCCCCGGACCGACTCGGCAACGCCTCCCAGTGCGGGTCCCCTTCCGTGATCGTCCGATACTTGTCTCGGAAGATTGAGGAGTCGAGCGAGGCCTCCACGACCGTCCGAACGGTAGCCGCGGTGGGCCAGAGGTCCTTCAGGAACACCGGGTGGCCCTCGCGCGACTTCCCGAGCGGCTCCCGCGTCAGGTCGATGTCGACGCGGCCGGCCAGGGCGTAGGCGACCACCAGCATCGGGGAAGCGAGGTAATTCGCGCGGACTTGATTGTGGATCCGAGCCTCGAAATTGCGGTTTCCGGAAAGGACCGCGGCGAAGTACGCGTCACTTTCCTCCACGGCGCGGGCGTCGAGCATCGGCAGGGGCCCCGCATTCCCGATGCAAGTCGTGCACCCGTACCCCACGACGTTGAACCCGAGGGAGGCGAGCGGGTCCAGCAGCCCCGCGCGTTGGAGGTAGGCGGTCACGACCTTGGAGCCGGGGGCGAGCGAGGTCTTCACCCACTTCGGAACGGAAAGTCCGAGCTCCTGGGCCCGTTTGGCCATGAGCCCGGCACCGACCATGACCGACGGATTCGAGGTGTTGGTGCAACTGGTGATCGCCGCGATGACCACCGCCCCGTCGGGGGGCGCATCGCTGTCCGCGGAGACTCCGCGGGGATGTCCCTTCCGGTACTCGGCGAGCGCCGACCGGAAGGACGCGGGAGCGTCCGCGATCCGAACCGATTGTTCGGGGTTCTTCGGTCCCGACACCGTCGCCTCGATCCGGTCGAGGTCGATCTCGAGGACGTCGGAGAACTCGGGGTCCGCGGTCGACTCGTCCCGCCAGGTCCCGGTGGTCCGGGCGTACGCCTCGACCCGCTGGACGAGGGCGGGGTCTCGCCCTGTGCCCTCGAGGTACTTCACGGTCGCCGCATCGACCGGGAACAGCGCGGCGGTCGCGCCGTACTCCGGGCACATGTTGGAGATCGTGGCGCGGTCCGGGACCGCCAAACAGTCGAGGCCGGGGCCGAAGAATTCCACGAATTTCTCCACGACTCCCTTGGTCCGTAGGGCGTGCGTGACGGTGAGCACGAGGTCCGTCGCCGTCGCGCCCTCGGGCAGCGAGCCGCAGAGCCGGACACCGACCACCTCGACGGGTGGCAGGAAGCACGGCTCCCCCAGCATCACCGCCTCCGCCTCGATCCCGCCCACGCCCCAT
>JAKIVT010000043.1 GCA_022750415.1 Thermoplasmata archaeon | reverse complement strand
GCCGGACTTGGCGGCCCACTTGGCCGTCATGCTGCCGGCGGGGCCAGCGCCGACGACCAGGACGTCGGTGGTGAGGTTCTCGACCATGGGAGGTTCCGCGAGTTGAACGGTTCAGCCGATCTCGATCGCGCCGACTGGGCACGCCTTCACGCAAATCTCACAGCGCGTGCAGATCTTTTCGTCGAAGGTGATGCGGGTCTCGTCCAGGTAGACGCAGTTGAGCGGGCAGACGCCGACGCAGGCGCCGCAATAGATGCACAACTGGCCGGACGACTCGATGTGCAGGTGCTTCTTTCCGGGCACGAGGCCCTCCGGGGGTTCGCACCGCCCCTCGGCCACTTAAAGCCTCCAGTGAATCGGCCAAACGCGTCGATTTCGACAGGTATCCCTGACCGCCGCCGATGCGGAGTACTTCACCCGCGGTACGACGGGAAAGGCCGGCTGACCGTGGCCCACTCCGCCGAATTCGAGTTTGCCAAGTCACGATTTTTCTGTAGCGGTGGCCGCTAAACTCTGGGGCGCCATGAAGAGCCTCTCGTACTGGTGGTCGACCACGGCAGAGAGAGACCGGAGGTCCATCCGGGTGACCTCAATTTCGGCAAGGTGCGGACGAAGCGATTCGAGCACCGGTCGTCGGTCATCTTGAAAGCGTTCAGAGGACAAGGCCCCTAAGAGCACCGTCCGCCCGTCCGTGACGAACAGGAATGGGTACACCCCAGCCTCCGACACAATAGCCCGGAACAACTCGTCCGGTCTTCGTTCCGGTTCCAGCCGACCGTGTAGGAACGCTACTCGTTGGATTGGATTCCCCTCAAACGGCGGAAGTCGATTGAGGCGGGGGAAGACCCGGTATCGAAGGTGCCCGGCTTGGACTGTCCGACGCAACCCGCGCGGTAGCGCGAGCTCTCCCCGCCTTGGCTCGGAGTCCTGGGGCGGGGGCCCGGCGCCCCCCACCAACTTTCTAGCCGCAAGAGCCTCCTTCGCAAGGGTCCGCGGCGAGGGTTTATCGTCGACCCTTCCCCCGGTCCCTGGAAGAGGCTGGGGATACGCGAGGGTTCCGTCTTGACCAGTCCATCGGACCCAGCCGCCCTCGTAATCAAAGTAGACCGGAACCGTGGGGGCTCGGGCGTCGACCGTCAGATCGAACTGCCTGCGATATTTTCCCTCGGGGCGTGGCCGGACTGAGTTGAATGATACGCGAAATAGCGCCTCCGGCGAGCTCCAGAGTATGACAACCGAGGGATCCTCAGCCCACCGTCGGCGGTCGATGTCAATCCGATCGAGGTACGGGTGCACGAGGGAAAAAGTTGCGAACGGCCAACCGAAGTGGGGCCCGTCGGGAACGTACGCGTCGTAGAGCCAGCCTTCGGCGAACGCCCGGCGGCGAATTTCCTGGTAGGTGCGCCGGGCGATTCCACTCGCGCGGATCCGGTCAATCTCCCTGCCCCGCTCGGACGCGAGCAATGAGCGGACGACCGCCACCTCCGCCGGAGTGAGTGATCGCACAACGGTCCTGAGCGCGGCGCCGCCTTAGTCGTTGGCGCAGTGAACGGGCCCTTTCCTTGCGCTCCCCTTCATCTGCGAGAGCGGCCGTCTGGCAGTTCATGCGCCGACGAGCGACCTTGATGGAGACGCCCGGGGTGCGTCCTCCTCCCTCCAATCCTCAAGTGTGGGGCCTCCTTCGCCCAGCCCGCACTGACAGGCGAACCCTCAGGGTCGCGACCCCAGTCGTCATTGCGCTTCTTTTCATCATATCCGGGTCGGCTTTCCAACCATCGTCGAGAAATTCTCCGGCGAATCCCGGGGCTGGCGCGGCTCACGGGCTCCTCTCGTCCCGCCCGGACGGCGCTTCGCCCGGAGAATCCGCAGAACACGCTCTTCCGGGCGTTGCGGCGACCAGCCCAGGATCGGGCTCATCAATCGGTTGGGCCAACATCACTGGCTCCGGGCCGTCACCCGGGATTACGAGCGGGGCTATCGCGTTCGACCCCGCCGAGAACGAAACCATCCTATTCGGGGGAGCGGCGCACTCCGGCAAACTCGTCAACAGCACGTGGGCTTATCGGAACGGCTCCTGGGTTAACCTGACCGCGACGGCGGGACATGCTCCCCCTCCCACCCTGGACATGGGTCTTGCGTTCGACGCGGCGGACGGGTACCTCGTGGGGTGGGGGGGGTGGGTCGATGGGGGGCCCTGCCCCGCGGCCTACCCCGCCTGCAACGTGACGTGGGTCTTCCAGAGCGGGGCTTGGCGTGAGCTAAACACACCCACCACCCCCCCTCTCGACGCCGGCGGACGATCCTCCATCGCCTACGACGCCGCCGATGGCTACATCCTTCTGTACGAAGGGGAGGTCCACATCGCCTACACCATCTACTCGGCCGAAACGTGGAAGCTCCAGGCGGGAAATTGGACTAGATTGTACGAAGGCGATCTCCCGAATCAGCCATACGCAAAGCCGAGCGGGAACGATTGGATGACCTACGACGGGGCGGACCACGAGGTCGTCCTGTACGGAGATTGGTCGAACAATTCGACTTGGACCTTCGCGAGCGGCGCGTGGAGCCTTGTGAACACTACCGCTGCCCCCTCCACCCTGGGGTTCGCCGCCATGACCTTCGACGCCTCACAAGGGTACGTTCTTCTGTATGGGGCTCCCGGAAATCTAACGGGCAACTTTAGCGTCCAGACCTGGATCTTCCGCGCGGGGAATTGGTCCGCGATCCCCACCCCCGGGTTCGCCGGGGGACTTGCTGGGGGACTCGCGTACGACCCGAATGCCAACGGTTCGTTGGCACTCGCAGTGAACGGTACGACGTGGTTGTGGGGCGTGGCACCGCTAAGCTACGTCGCCATCTACGCGAATCCCACACCGACCGATCTGGGGGTACCCGTCGCCTTCACGGCCGACCTCGCCGGGGGTACCACGCCGTACACGTATGCTTGGAATTTCGGGGACGGCGGAACCAACACCAGTGGTGCCCCCCAACACTCGTACCAAAGCTTGGGATCGTTTCACGTGACCTTGCAGATCACGGACGGCCTTGGGGCGTCCCGGAATGGGACCACCACCGTCGTCGTGGACCCGACCCCAAATGGGTCGTTCTTCGCGACGCCGAATCCGACCGACGTCGGGCTTGGAACGCAGTTCCGCCAGGTCGAAACGGGGGGTGTCGCCCCCTACGTGTTTCGTTGGTTGTTCGGAGACGGAAACTCGAGTCCGTTGCAGGATCCCGTTCACAATTACTCCACGCCGGGAACTTACCTCGTGCGCGGTTGGACGAACGACTCGGTCGGCCAATCGGTGCCGGGAAATCTCTCCATCGTCGTCCGAGGGCCTCTCCGTGTGACCACCCTTACGGCTACCCCTGACCCCGTCGACCTAGCCGCCCCGGTGAACTTTACAGCAACGGCTGGCGGGGGGACCAGCCCCTACACCTTCAGCTGGGCCTTCGGGGATGGAGGAACCGGGGGAAATCTTTCGACGATTACGCACCTGTTTACGACCAACGGCCCGTTCGTGAGCACCGTGCGAGTGGTCGATTCGCTCGGCGAAAGCGCGACCGCGACCATCAATCTTACAATCCGTCTGAACGCATCGATATTCGCGAATGTTTCGAGCGGCCTGGCCCCCCTGCCAGTTCAGTTCCACGCCGAAGCGACGGGGGGCCTCCCGGGGTACTCCTATTCGTGGACCTTCGGAGACGGCACTTCGGGCGGAGTCGCTGTGACCTCCCACGTTTACTCGTCTCCGGGTCGGTACCTTGTGAACCTGCAGGTTCGGGACGCGTCGGGCCACGTGGCGAACGCGTCGACCAACGTGACGGTGGAGGCCGCGGTACGGCCCGGATCAAGTTCCGTCTTCGCCGGAGGTTGGTCGCCTCCCTGGGAAATTGCGCTCATCGCCGCTGCCCTCGTGCTCGGGGCGGCCATCGGGATTGCTAGCCGCCGCTCGCCGCCTTCGCCCCTCGGCTTGCCGCCGAAGGGCGCCGGCTCGCCGTACGCCCCCTACTCGGAGGCGGTTCGGTCCACGCGGGGAGAATCCCGGCGACTGCCTGCGGCTCTCGCTGCCCGCGAGTCGCCTCCGTCCGGGGAAGAATCGAGCGACCATCTGTCCGACCTGTTCTGAGAGAACGGCTAGGGAGGCGCGCGGCAGCGCGCCGCCGACGGGCGCATCGGGTGATGACGCCCGCGATTGTGCCGACCGCCTGCGCGAAGGCGGACTTCATCCGCTTCGACGTCCGCGGGACCAGCGCAAGGGCCCGGATCCGCGGAAGTCGTTCGGATCCGTCTAGGAGAATCAGTGGGCTCCGCGCCGCCCGGGAGTCGGTGCAGAATGTTCGGTGAGCCACTTTTCGGCATCGAGCGCCGCCATGCAGCCAAGCCCTGCCGCGCTGACCGCCTGCCGGTACCGGTGGTCGTACACATCGCCCGCCGCGAACACCCCGTCGACCGAGGTGCGGGTGATGTCCGTCGTCTGCAGGTATCCCTTCTCATCGAGGTCGAGCGCGCCGCGGAACACCTCGGTCGCGGGGTCGTGTCCGATGGCGAGGAACAGGCCCTGCACCTCGAGCGTCTCCTCCTTCCCGCTCGGGAGGTGGCGAACGACCACGCCCGTGACCGAATCGGCCCCGAGAACGTCGGTGACCTCCGTGTCGAAGCGGAACCGGATCTTGTGGTTCTGTCGCGCCCGGTCTTGCATGATGCGGCTCGCGCGGAGGTCCGGCCGCCGGTGGACGACCGTGACGGAGTTCGCGAACTTCGTCAGGAAGGTGGCCTCCTCCATCGCGGAGTCGCCCCCGCCGACGGTCACGACGTCCTTTCCTTTGAAGAAGAACCCGTCGCAGGTGGCGCACGCCGAGACCCCGTGCCCCCGCAACCGCTGCTCGTTCGCGAGTTCCAGCCACCGGGCGTTGGCGCCGGTCGCCACGATCACACAGTCCGCGTGAACGACCCCGGTCAGACCAGTGTCGAGCATGAACGGGTGGTGCGTCAGGTCGACGTTGCGAACGGTGGAGTCGAGGAACTCGGTCCCGAACCGGGCCGCCTGCTCCCGCATCTTGACGATGAGCTCCGGCCCCTGGATCCCTTCCGGGAACCCCGGATAATTCTCCACGTCCGTGGTGATCATCAGCTGCCCGCCCGAGGGCACCCCGGAGATCACGAGGGGAGCGATGTTCGCCCGGGAGGCGTAGATCGCAGCCGTGAGGCCGGCCGGGCCGCTCCCGACGATGGCGAGCCGAACGTGGCGGGACGGCATCCCCTCGGAGGACATCGACCGATACCGGTGCCCCGGGGGAATAACTCTGGCGGCCGAGCTACGCCTTGGGTCGGGGAAGCCGCAGGAGTTCACTCCCCTCGGGTTCGGCGTACTGTCCGCGATGGAACAGGAGGGGGGTCCGTTCGCTCCCGAACTCGAGGCGGTCCACCCGACCGACGAACAGGGTGTGATCCCCGACCTCGACGGCCTTGGTCACGGAGGCCTCGATGGCAGCGAGGGCGCCATCGAGGAACGCAAGTCCGGCCGGACCGCGATGGACGGGAACTCCGCGAAACTTCTCCTCGGCCGAGATCGTCTTCGAGAACCGCTCGCTGAGGCCCCGTTGCTCCGCCGCGAGCAGGTTCACGGCGAAGCGCCCGGTCCGGGCCACGACCGCGAGGGAGTCGGCCTCGTGGCCCAGCGAGACCAGGATCGTCGGCGGTACGAGAGAAACGGAGAGGAACGCGTTCACGGTGAGGCCGTAGTCGCGCTCTCCCTCGCGGGAGGTCACGATGCTCACCCCCGTGGGCCACCGTCCCATCCAGCGGCGGAACGCCGCCGCATCGACCGGGGCCGCCGCGCTCACTCGTCCCGCCACTTGAACGCGACGATCGCGGCGATGAAGATGATCGCTCCCCCCACCCCGACGATGCCGGCGTCGAACAGGGCGCGGGAGGTGTTGTGGAACAGCATGACCTGGTTCATGCCGTCAATGACGTAGTAGAGGGGCAGGACGTGCGCGACCTGCTGGAGCCCGGTGGGAAACCCGCTCACCGGGAAGAACGTCCCCGAGAGGAACATCATCGGGAACGTGATGATGTTGCCGAGGACCGCGGCGCTCTCGGGCGTCTTCG
This sequence comes from Thermoplasmata archaeon, assembly GCA_022750415.1. Classification (GTDB taxonomy): domain Archaea; phylum Thermoplasmatota; class Thermoplasmata; order Lutacidiplasmatales; family UBA184; genus Lutacidiplasma. Next base: position 5,593 of record JAKIVT010000043.1, on the reverse strand, counting down.
AGACGGAGCCGGCGAGCATGCCCAAGGAGACGAAGAAGAACGGGCCGAGGATGAGGAACGGAACAATCCCGGCCGTAAACCCGACGTGGGCGCCGAAGGCGACGATGCCGACGGTGATCATAATCGCGGCGGAGATGAACGTCAGAACGACGTACCAGAGGATCTTCGCGAGCAGCCACTCCCCCTTGGTGAGGGGGGTCAGCGACAGCTGGCGGAACAGGTGGTCCTTCCGGTAGGTCGAAGAGATCTCGACCATGGCAAACATCGGGCTCGTCAGGATCGAGAACCCGATCAGCCCCGGAACGAGGAAGTCGATGTACTTGTACACCTGGCTGCCGAGCAGGACATCGGTGGCGCCGATGATCGGCGTTCCACCCGCCGACTTTAGGTTGAACTCGCTCGCGACGCCGTTCACCGCCCCGAGCAGGGTCCCTCCTGACTGGGCGTCGCCCGGGTCGGTGTAGATGGTCACGTTGACGGGCGTATGGTTCGTGAACGAACTTTGGAACCCGGCGGGGATGATGAGCCCGACCGTGTAGCTCTGATCGCCCAACCAGGTGTTGAACGGCTCGTTCGTGACCGGGGTGACCACGACGATCTTCACGGCCCCAGTCTGGTTCAACGCGGACAGGAACGCGACCGACGCGGCGGAGTGGTGGTCGAGGTTCTCGGTGTAGACGGTGGTCGCCGTCGCACCGGTGACGGAGAAGATCAGCCCGAACAGTCCGATCAGGATGATGGGGAAGATCAAGCTGAAGAACAGACCCACGGGATTGCGAACGTAGCCGCGGGCGAAGACGAGGAAGTCGGCGCCGACCCGCTTCGCATTCACGGTGCCGCCTCCGAGCGCATGATCCCGTCGTCCATCCGGCCGACCATGCCTACGAACACGTCCTCGAGCGTGTCGGAGACCGTCGCGAACCCTTTCCAGGGGATGCCGCTCTCCTCGATGGCCCGGAGCACGGTGAGGGCGTCCGACTTGTCCCGCATCTGGATGGTAATGTGGCCGTCCTCGACGGTCACGGGGCGGTCGAGGCGCTTCTTCAGAAACTCGCCGAGCGAGGGGGGTCCTTCGACGACGAGCCGCTCGGGTCGGCCATGGTCCCGGATGATCTCGGCCGGGGTCCCTTCCGCGATGATCTTCCCCTTGTGGATGATGGCGACCTGGTCGGCGAGCAACTCCGCCTCTTCCAGGTAGTGGGTCGTCAGGAACACCGTGCGCCCTTCGCGCCGCAGGTCGCGGATGACGTCCCAGATCCCGCGGCGGGCCTGGGGGTCGAGGCCGGTCGTCGGCTCGTCGAGGAAACAGATCTTCGGGCTCGAAACGAGGGCGAGCGCGAGGCCGAGCTTCTGCTTCTGGCCGCCGGAGAGCGTGTCGAAATGCGCGTGCGCTTTGTCAGCCAATGCAACGCGCTCGAGGAGCCGCATCGGGTCGACCTTCACGTCGAACAACGTCGCGTAGTACTCGACCGCCTCCTTCGGCGTGATCTTCTCGAAGAACCGGAAGTCCTGCGGGATGACCCCGATCACCTTGTGGAGCGGCATCCCGTCCGTCCACGGGTCGAACCCGAGCACGGTGACGTCCCCCGTGGTCCGGTTTCGGAGCCCCTCGAGGATCTCCACGGTCGTCGTCTTGCCCGCCCCGTTGGGGCCGAGAAAGGCGAAGACCTTCCCTTCCGGCACCGTGAAATCGATCCCGTCGACGGCCGCCAGCGTGTCGTACCGCTTGGTCAGACCGTGGACGACGATGGCGTTCGGCATTCTCGTCGGCCGCCGAACGTCCGCCGCTTATCAGCCTGACGTGGCCGCGCCGAGCGGGAGCGTCGCCGGTTCGCCCGGAACGAGGTGAACGGAGGCGTGGACCCCGGCGAGGACGACCGGCCACGGACCGGTCCAGACCGCCTGGAGGGTACCCGGTTTCCAGGCGAGTTCGAGGGTCCCCGGCCCCAGCCGGAGGTTCCGGAGCGACGCCGACGTCCAGTGGGCGGGGAAGTTGGGACGGCACCGGATCGTTTGCTCGGTCATGCGGGGCTCGAGCCCCCAGAGACCCTCGAAGATGCTCGTCAGGAACGGCGCGACCGAAAATCCGAGGAGGAAGCAGGAGTTGAACGGGGTCGGACCGTCCCCGCGGTAACATTCGTTCGCGTATCCGCCCTCGGCCCGAATCCGCGCGGCGATGGTTTCGAGGTAGCCCACGGCCGCCTCGCTGGTTCCCGCCCGGAACTCCGCGGCGGCGGCCCACGCCGTGGCGATCGTCCAGACCTGGCCATCGTGGTAGGCGATCGGGTCGTACGAGCCGTCCTCGCTGGACAGCGTGCGAACTCCCCAGGGTGTGCTGAGGTCGTTCTGGCCCGCCCGGTCGAGGAGCGTTCGCGAGGTGGCCGGGTCGAACAGTCCGGCCTCCACCGCCCGCAGGGCGTTCGGCCGGACCTGGCGGACCGGCGACCCGTCGCGAAGCAAGGAGTCGTACAGGTACCGCTGCTCCGGCCAACGGTACCGGGTGGCGATCGCGGTCCGCACCGCTTCCGCCCTCGCCCGAAGGTCGCGGGCCCGTCCCTCGTCGTGCTCCCCCGTAAGGTCGGCGAGCGCGTCGAGCGCCTCCTGCCACAAGACCTGAACGTCGATCGCGTGGTCCCGCCGGTCCGTCGAGTCCCAGATCGTGGTGTCGAGGGCCGTGATGCCGAATTGGACATGGCCGACCTCGTGCGCGACCCCGTCCAAGGCGGCCACCTCGCCCCCGTTGGACAGGAGCCCGGAGTCCGGGTCGACCTTCCGGATCGCCCACTCGTAGATTCGGTCCAGCCCCGGTCGATACGGTCGCGCCGTTTCGAAGTCGCCCGTGTGTCGGACGAGGCGACGCAGGATTCCCGGATAGTACAGCGTGGTGTCCGACGTGCCGTACAGGAAGATCGGTCCGGGCGACAGCTGCATCGGCAGCTCGCCCTTCTTCGCCGCGAGGAGGTCGAGGTCCTCCGGCGCTTGATAGTGGAAGGCGGTCGCGACCGTGGCCTTCACGCGCTCGACGTCGCCGAGCCACAGCACGGCCGGGAGCATCCAGGCGATGTCCCGGAACCAGAGGGCGGAATACCAGGGGTACCCCGCCACGAGGCCGGTCATCCCCGGGTCCGGGGAGGAATACAAAGCGCGGAGGGCGCCGGTCGCGAGCCGAAACCCTTCGGCGAGGCCGGGGGAGTCGGGGAGTTCCAAGCGCGGCACGGCCTTCTCCCATTCCGTCCAGGTCCCTTCGGCCCGCCCGCGCCACGAACCCGCCTTCTCCAGCCACAACCGACCGGCGTCCGGGGCCGCCACGATCGTCGCAAGGCGACCCCCCCAGAGGACCCAGGAAAGGGTGGCCGCCCCCCCGGACGGGAGGGGGAGTTCGTGACGAGATTCGACCGACGGGAGTGGGCCGGAGACGTCGCCGCCCGTCCACGGGCGACCGTCGAGCATCACGGAAGTGGGGAGGGGGTCCGAGTCCCAAGCGAGCGCCGAACCGAACGCGTGGACCCGAAGGGTCGGGCCGCGACGGACCAGGTCGTACTCGTGGGGCTGGATCCCCTCCACGAGAACATGACCGAGCGAGGGGCGGACGGCCCCGTCGACCCGAACCGGTCCCGAGCCCGAGCCGTTCCTCCGGACGGTGAGTCGTCGGCCGATTCCCGGAAGCTCCTCCAGCGGGAGGAGCTCATCGACGACGGCGAAGCCGGGGACTTCGTGCACCGCTTCCGTCCCCCAACGCCAGTGCCGGAAGGAGCGAAGGGTGGCCGGGCCGAGCAGGGTCGGAGACTCCCGAGGTCCCACGGCGACGGTCCATGGGCCGGTCAGTCGGACGCCCTGGGCGTACACGCCCCCCCATTCGAGGGGCGCTCCGCGGGTATCCCACGGGAGCGAGAACGACCCGTCGGCGCCGAGGATCGCCGCGCTGGCCGCCCCTGGGACGAGCACGGGGCGGCCGACCAGCGGCTTGTCGGTCACCAAGAGGGGGGTTCCCCCCCCGGTTCCGGATTCGACGGGGGGGTTCATTCGACGCTGGCCCTGCCGCTTCGGACGTGGTCGGTCAATCGGAACCAGACCGGCGGAGGGATGGCCAAGCTCCGCAGGTCGAGTCGAACCGTATGGGAACCCCAGCCGGGGGGAGGGACGTGGGTGGTGAACTCGATCCGCCCGCCGGTCGGAAACACCACCGGAGAACTCCGTTGCACCTCCGAAAATCGGACCGGTTCGGCGGAGGCGGCGGGCCGGACCGTGCAGTCCTCGGGCGGGATGGGTTGGTCATCCCATCGGAGCGCGAGCTTCGAGAAGGCCCCCATCCGGAGCGGTGGGTTGTGGAGGGCGAACGTCACGCCTCCGGGGATCGTCCGGAGGGAGCCGACCTCGTAGACGGCGCTTTGGAGGAAGATGCCGGTCCGGGCCAGTTCTTCCAGGGAACGGAAGCCATACTCCTGACCGATTCTCAGCCCCTCGGCGAGAAGACTGACGTCCAGTGCAACGTGGTAGTTGCGCACGGGGCCCGGAAGGTGTTCGGCAGGATAACCGCCACGCGCATCCCGCGTCCTCGGGTTTAGATACCGGCCGCCGCTCCATCCGACCGGAAGGCGGGCGAATGGAAGCGGTGGTGCTCGGCGGCGGAGGCTTGACCGGTCGGTGCACCGTTCGGGACCTCGCCCATGGGGGCCGGTTCGACCGGATCCGGGTCGCCGACCTCGACCTCGAGCTCGCGGAGGCGGCCGCGCGGGCGACGGGGTCGGACCGGGTGACCGCCGAACGACTGGACGTTCGGGACCCGGCGGCCCTCCACCGGACCCTCCAAGGGGCCGACGTGTGCGTCAACGCCGTCCAGTACACGTTCAATCTCGCCGTGATGGATGGGTGCCTCGCCGCGGGCGTGCCGTACCTCGACTTCGGGGGCCTCTTTCACACGACCCGGCGTCAGTTGGCGCAGGACACCCGGTTCCGGGAGGCGGGGCTGCTCGCGGTGCCCGGTCTCGGCCAAGTCCCTGGGATCTCGAACATCCTGGCCGCCGAGGCGACGCGCGACCTCGACCGGGTCGACTCCATCGTGATCCGGGACGGGTGGCGCGACCTCACCCCCGACGGACCCGAGATCGTGTTCACCTGGTCGCCGAGCACCTTCCTCGACGAGATGATCCTCGATGCGATGGTGTTCGAGGACGGCGCGTATCGGGCGTATCCACCCATGAGCGGCGGGGAATCGTTCGAGTTCCCTCCTCCCGTGGGGCGAACCACGGTCTACCGTACTCTCCACTCCGAGCCGGCCACCCTTCCCGAGAGCCTCTCGGCGAAGGGGCTGCGGCACTGCGAGTGGAAGGAGGGGGGCCCGGGGATCGACCTGCTTCGGACGATGGCGAAGCTGGGGCTCGGCTCGGAGGCCCCGGTGAACGTCCGGGGGACGCCCGTGGTACCTCGGGAATTCCTGCTCGCCCTGCTGAAGCGGGAGAAGCTCCTCGGCGCGCCGGAGGGGGTCCATCTTCTGGATTGGGAGGTCGTCGACCTCGAGATCCACGGCTCCCGCGACGGGGTGGCCGTGGAACGGCACGCGCAGGGGCGGTTCCCCCCACGACCCGATTGGGGG
>JAKIVT010000042.1 GCA_022750415.1 Thermoplasmata archaeon | reverse complement strand
GCGGCGGCTGCTGCTGAGCCCCCAACCAACCCTTTCGGTCTTCTTCCGGTCCGCTCGGCGGACCGGAAGCGTCCGGTTCAGTCCTTCAGTTGCTTGAGCGACTGGACGAGCTTGCCGACCGTGGCCTGCGCATCCCCGTAGAGCATCCGGGCGTTGTCCTTGTAGAAGAGGTCGTTCTCGATCCCGGCGAATCCCTTCCCCTGGCCGCGCTTCAACACGACGACGTTCTTCGCCTGGTCGACGTCGAGGATCGGCATCCCCTGCAGGGGGCTTCCGGCCCGTCGAGCGGCGGGGTTGACCACATCGTTCGCACCGATCACGAGGACGACGTCGGCGGTCGGGAACTCCGGATTGATCTCGTCCCGGTCGAACAAGCGGTCGTACGGGACCCCGGCTTCGGCGAGGAGGACGTTCATGTGGCCGGGCATCCGGCCGGCGACCGGGTGGATGGCGAACTTGACCGCGACGCCGCGGGACTCGAGCAGGTCCATCAGTTCCTTGACCTTCCCTTGCGCCTGCGCGACCGCCATCCCGTAGCCGGGGGCGATGACGACCTTCTGGGCGTACGCCATCATCACCGCGACGTCGTCCGCCTCGATCGGCTTCATCGTGCCCGAGACGGTCGCGCCGGTCTCCTCGACCGCGCCGAACGCCGAGAAGAGGACGTTCGAGATCGAGCGGTTCATCGCCCGGGCCATCACGAGCGTGAGCATCGAGCCGGCCGCCCCGACGAGGGTACCGGCGACGACCATCGCGTAGTTCCCGAGGGCAAACCCGTCCATCGCGACCGCGATCCCCGTGAGCGCGTTGTAGAGCGAGATCACCACCGGCATGTCCGCCCCGCCGATCGGGAGCGTCATGAGGAGACCGAAGCCGAGCGCGAGGAGGAAGAACGGAAGGAGGAACGTTCCGGAGTAGCCGACGACGAGAGCCCCCGCCACGATCGCGGCCCCGAGGACGATGAGGTTCGTCGGCTGCTGCAGCGGGTAGGTGATCGGCCGCTGGCGCATCCACCCCTGCAGCTTCAGGAACGCGATGACGCTCCCGGAAAACGAGACCGCGCCGATCAGGCCCCCGGCGACGGAGAGGCTGCCCGGCACCGAGAAGTTCGGGCCGGTCAGGAGCTCGACAACGGCGATTCCGGCGGCGGCGCCACCGCCCATCCCGTTGTAGATCGCGACCATCTGGGGCATGTCGGTCATGGCGACCCGCTTCGCCGCGACGAACCCGAGCGCGCCACCGATGGCAATCCCGGCGGCGATCCAGAGGAGGTTCGACAGGCCCGGCGTGAGGAACGTGACGACCGTCGCGATCAGCATCGCGACGCCCGCCGCGACGATGCCGCTGCGGGCCGTCGTCGGCGAGCTCATCCGTTGGAGGCCGAGGACAAAGAAGACGATCGTCAGGAGGTAGACGGCCTCGATCCCGTCGTCGACGGTGAGGGCGATCACGGCGGCCCCTTCTTCGCCTTGGAGCGGTCGAAGATCTCGAGGATCCGCTCGGTGACGACGTAGCCGCCCGTGACGTTCATCGCCCCCATCACGACCGCCACGAACCCGAGGATCTGCTCGGGGAGCGTGGTGGCCGTGCCGAGCGCGAACATCGCGCCGACGAGGACGATCCCGTGGATGAAATTCGAGCCGCTCATCAGCGGCGTGTGCAGGAGTACCGGGACCCGCCGGATGACCTCGTAGCCCGTAAACGCCGCCAGGACGGCGACGTAGAGGACCGCCCAGATGGTGCTGATCATGCCGAGGCTCCGAGGGCCGCGCGGGTCGCCTCGTGCCGGACCTCGCCCGCTTCGACGAGTACGCTCGCCTTCAGGATCTCATCGTCGAACGACGCGACCCGCTCGCCGGTCGGACCGACGAGGAGGGCGAGGAAGGACGCGAGATTCTTCGCATACATCATGCTCGCATGGTAGGCGAGGTCGCTCGGCAGGTTCAGCGGTCCGACCACCTGGACCCCGTTCGACACGACGACCTGGCCGGCTTGCGTGAGTTCGCAATTGCCGCCGGTTTCGGCGGCGAGGTCGACAATCACGGAGCCGGGCCGCATCCGGGCGACCATCTCCTTCGTGACGAGCCTCGGGGCCTTCTTACCGGGAATGTTGGCGGTCGTGATCACGATATCCGCCTCGGCGACGGCCTTGGCGACCATCTCGCTCTCCTGGGCCTTCTCCTCGGGCGTGAGTTCCCGGGCGTACCCGCCCTGGCCCTCCGCGTTGATCTGCAGCTCGAGGAATTTGGCCCCGAGGCTGCGCACCTGCTCCCCCGCGGCCCGGCGCACGTCGTACCCCTCGACGACCGCCCCGAGACGCCGGGCGGTCGCGATGGCCATGAGACCCGCGACCCCAGCGCCCAGGATCAGGACCTTGGAGGGACGGATCGTTCCGGCCGCGGTCGTCAACATCGGGAGGAACTTCGGGGAGTGGTCGGCGCCGATCAGGGCGGCCCGATACCCCCCCACCGTCGCCTGCGAACTCAGGGCGTCCATGCTCTGCGCGCGGCTGATCCGGGGAATGAGCTCCACGGCGAATCCGGTCAATTTCGCATCCCGGAGCCCTGCCGCCGCGTCGAGGTTTCGACCCGGGCTGAGGAAGCCGAGCACGATCGATCCGCTGGGGAGCTTCTTCAGGTCGGCCGCGGCCGGCGGCTGGACCGTGAGCAGGATTCCGGCGGAGGAGAGGAGCGTCGCCCGGTCCACGAGGGTCGCGCCGGCGGCCGTGTACGCTTCGTCCGGATAGTTCGAGGCGACTCCCGCCCCGGACTCGACGCGGACGGTCACGCCCGACTTCACGAGCTTCTGGACGACCTCCGGAACGCTCGCGACCCGCCGCTCCCCGGGCGCCGTCTCCTTCGGGACCGCGACGACCACGCCCATCGAGAATCCTCGGGGTCGAGCGGCCCGAGATTATACCGTTGGCACCTCCGGCCGAGACCCCCGGGCCGCCCCGGCCCGCGGGGAGCCGCGCGAGGCGGTCCGGGGAACGTCAGATACCCCGAGGGGTTCGAGCCCGTTGATGGACCCCGCGTGGATCCTCTGGCCGATCGCCGGGGCGATGGCGTTCGTCATCGCTTGGCTGGTCCGCTGGAGCTCGACCGCGCGGACCGTCCTCGGGGCGGCGTTCGTCGTCTTCCTGCTGGCGATGATGGCCGCGATGTTCCTCGCGGCACTCGTCAATGTCTCGTTTCCCGGACCCGGGGCCCTCGTCCTCGGGCTCTGGGTGGGCGCCCTTGCCATGTCGGTGAGCGTGTTTCCGGTCGCGGCGCTGGCCCTCCGGGAAGCCCGGGCCCAGATGGAGGGCGGAGCTTCGTACGCTCCCCGACCCCTCCCTCACCCGCTCGCCCTCGCCGCTTGGGTGACGGCGCTGGTGGTGGTCGGGGAGCTCTGGATGGGCCGAACCTTCGACATCGCTTCCGGGGCTGCCGCGACCTCCGCGGTCCACACCGTCGGCGATGCTCTCGGCTGGTTCGGCGGGACCGTGGGGTCCTCGTGGTTCCTGTTTCCGATGGCCCTCGAAATGACGCTCGCGTCGCTCTGGGTCCGGCCCCGACTCTCCCGGCCGATGTTCGGAATCCTGCTCACCCAAAGTACGGTGATGCTCGCGTCTCCGCCAGCCGTCGCCGGCATCGGCTGGGTGGTGGGGAGCTCGATCGTCTCGAGCGCGGCCATGGCCGTCCTCGTGGGGTACCTCCTCCTCCTCGTCTATCGAAACCACCCTCTCCCGCGCCCGGTCACCGCGTACGCCGTTCGGGTCCTGGGGGCCTCCGCGTTCATGGGTGCGGCCCTCTTCATCTGGGCGGCCACCGGCTCGTTGGTCGTGTTCGCGGTGGCCGTGGTCGTGCAGAGCGCCGTGTTCTTCACGGCTATCGTCGTCCCGGAGGCGTATACCGCCAACGGGTCCCCCGCCGTGTCGGACCCCGCGAACACGGCGGCGCCCGCCCACGCGCCGTCCTAAGTCCGTCCGTCCACCGCCGGGCCGGGGCACCTACGACGGCTGTAGTTCGTACCGGGGAGTCATGAGACCCGGCCCGCTCGACCGCGCCAGTTCCGGAGGCCCCTCCGGGGAGACGCGGTGAACGCCACGGACGTCGGGTTCGGTCTCGTCGCGCTCCTGATGGCGGTGCCCACCGCCTACCTGGTGAAGCTGTCGGTCGAGGCCCGCCGACGGCCGCAGGCGTGGGTGACGCTGTTCCTCCTGGCCATGATGGCCGAGATGTGGGTCGGCGCCGCGCTCTACGCGCGCTCCCCGTCGAGCACCGCCCTGGTGGAGGCGCTCGCGGCGATGGGAGCGCTGATGGCGGCCACGGTGGTCGTCGTATTCGTCGCCCTTCTCCGCGGACGGCCGTCGACCGACCCGGCGGAACCGCCTGCGCCGCTCCTCGAGCCGCCGGGGTGGTATCGCGGAATCGCCGTCGCGCTCGTCCTCCTCAGCGAAGGGCTGATGGCGTACGCCTTCGCGGTCGCCACGGCCACCCCCCTCCTCTCGGCCGGGGCATCGGGAGGAATCGGCGGAGTGGCGTCGGTGGTCGTCTCCCCCTGGTTCGTCTTCCCGATGGGCGCGGAGATGGGGATTGCGACGATCCTCCTGTGGTCGCGGCTCTCGCCCGCGCTCCGGATCATTCTTCCGCTCCAGGCGGGAATCATGCTCCTGACCCCGACGGCCGTGGCGTCGTCGTCCTGGCTCGTCGGCTCCATCGTCCTCGGGAGCGTGGGGATGATCGCGCTCATCGTCTTCGCGATGGAGCACATCTACCGGCACCGCGAAATCCCGACGGCGCTCGGGGGGTACCTGCTCCAGATCCTCGCCGCGTACGCCGCGATGATGGTGGGCCTCCTCCTCTGGCTCGTCTACGGGACCCCGGTCGTCCTGGCCGCCTCCGTGGTCCTCGAGATGGTCGTTTACTTCGGCGCGGTGCTCCTCCCCGACCGGTTCCGCTCCGGGGACCGGTTCTCCTGGCAACTCCGCCCCGCCTGGGCCTTCGCACTCCTCGGCCTCGTCTTCGTCGGCGAGCTCTTCATGGGGGCGGTCCTCGATCTGGAGATCCAGCCGGCCCAGTTCACCGGGGCGTTCTTCGTTCTGCCCCTCGCCGGCGCCCCGCTGGTCGTCGTCCAGAATTCCCTGATGAACGGATTCTGGTTCTTCGCGACCGTCGCCGGTTCGACCTGGTTCCTCGCGATGATGGGGGCGGAGATGGGGGTGCTCGTCCTGTTCAAGCTCCGCGAGACGCAGAGCCTCGAGACCCGGGTCCGGCTCGGCCTGATGCTGGCCTCCTACGCGGCGTTCGCCGTCTTCTTCCCGAGCGTGTACTACGCCGCGGTCTTCCCCAACGCCCCGGGCGGAGCGACGGTCCCGTTCCTGGGTTGGAGCATGGGCATCGGGTCGGCCCCGCTCGGCCCCTCCGTCTTCCTCGTCGTCTTCGTGACCTACGCGATCACGGGCGTCCTCGTCGTCCTCTTCGGCCGCCGCGTCATCTGCTCGACGTTCTGCACGGCGGCCCTGATGTATCAGGGCACGACGATCGATTCGATGAAGTCGTTCAACCGGACGGCACCGGTGGGCCGAAAGTACCTCGGAAGCCGATTCTCCCAGGCCTATTCGGTCACGACCGGCGTCACGATGGGCTCGTTGGTCGGGGCCTCGTTCGTGTCGTACTTCGACCAGGTCGGCGTTCTGCACATCACGATCGCCGGCGCCGACCCGACGGCGTTCCTCTTCGCCCTCTACTTCGGGGTGCTCTGGTACGTCATGTTCGTGACCATCCCCTACACGGGGACGTACAACTGCGTGACCATGGGGTGGTGCTACACCGGGACGGTCGCCCAGGCGTTCCAGAAGGTCAGCTTCTTCAAGCTCAAGGTCCGGAGCAAGGACGTCTGCAAGGCATGCACCACCCTCGATTGCGCAAAGAGCTGCCCGGTCGGGCTCGTCGACATGCCCGGCCACTTCCGGACGAAGGGGGAGTTCCGGAGCACCAAGTGCTGTGGAGTGGGCGACTGCGTCGGAGCGTGCCCGTACGGCAATCTCTACATCCATGATGTCCGGCACTGGGTCCGGCGACGGCTGGGCCTCCCCGATTCCGTCGACCGCGGCGTACCGATTCCGATGGCCCGCGCACGTCCCAGCGCGATCCAAGGAGCGACCGAGACGATGGGCGGGTCCGCTCGGTGAGCCGAGCTCCTCGCCGAGGCTGGCCCGAAGCGCCCGCTCCCTTGGAGATTGCCCGAGGGCTGTCGGCCGGAAACTACCCGATGCTGCAGGTGTTCTCCGGCTTGGCCGAGGTACCGCCGTTTGCCGAATATCCGGTGCCGGCACGACGGGTCCGAGCTCTCGCCAACGGTACGACGATCCAGGTGATCCCGGACGCGACGTGGATGTACGTCGCCCCCCACGAAGTGCCCTCGTGGGCCAAGACCTACGGTTGGACCCCGTTCTCGACCCCGACGAACTGCATCGCTGTCGGGCGGCGGCACCTCACCAAGAGTCGCTCCGCAATCCTCTATCTCGACATTCTTCACGAATTCTTCCACATCCTCCAGCGGGATGCGGGACGGGAATTGTGGGACCTTTCCCAGGGGTACGTCGATAGCCCAACGGAGCTGGAGGCGTACCGGTTCTCGGTGAAGGAGGCGCGGCGCCTCGGCGTCCCGGATTCGTACTTGCGGAGCTACCTGAAGGTCGAGTGGGTCGGTGCGAAGGACCACCTGCGGCTCCTCAAGAACTTGGGTGTGCAGCCACCCCGGTGATCGCGGGGCGGCTTTGGAAATCGGGGACGAGGCAGCCGGGGAGAGCCCGGGCGGGTCAGTCGCGAGCGCCGACCAGCTCGCCATTTCGGAGAACCGGAGCACCGTCGACCGTAAGGTCGGCCTGGCGGATCGGGGAGTAGGCGACGAACCGGGAGCCGCGGGTGTGCCCACCCATCTCCGAGTTCCGTCCGACGGCGAGGGAGAGCACGCCGCGCTCCTGGTCGAAGAGGAGGGGAATCGACGTCGTCGAGGGATTGAGTCCCACCGAGATCAGCCCGGGGCGGTCCTTGCCGGGGCCGGCCGCCTTGAACGCCCGTCGGAATTCGGTTCCGCCCCGTTCGTAGGAGTACTCCGTCAGCTTTCCATTCCGGAACGTCCAGCTCCCGCCGCTCAGGGGAATTTGGCTCGGGAATTCCGAGGAGAAGGCGACCCCGCCCGCCCCCTCGCCGATGAACGTCCCTTCGGCGAACCGCTCGTCGATGGTGACGACCGTTACGCCGCTCGGGATCACCTGAACGACGTTGCCGGCCCGGACGTCTTCCCTGTCGAGGACGCCGTCGTCGACCCGGGGGCGTCGTCCCGCCAGCCGGAGCGTGAGGTCGGTGCCGTTCTTGTGCGTGATCCGCACGGACCGGCCCTTCCGGAACTTTTCCGCCAGGTATCGACCGTCGCGTCGCATGGGACGCGGGTCGACTGTGGACCCCTCGATGAGCTCGGACCGCCACTTGGCCAGGTCGACCCCGTACCGGTGGGCCCAGACCTCGTTGCTGCGTCCCAGGTCCCAGCGGATCGAGCGGATCCCCGAGCGTTGCACGAGTCGGAACCACTCGTGGTCGTTCGCCATGATCCGGTTCCGGATCGAGGAAGGCAACGCCTCCTCCCGCGTCGTGTCGTACGGACCCCAGAGGTAGACGTGAGCGTCCGAGGCCCGGAGAGCCGCCCACTCGTGCGTTCCGGTTTGCCCGAGGTTGGACGCGGGGGCCTCTTCGACGGACTTCCAGTAGGTGGCTTCGTCCTCCACCACCAGCACGGGACGCGCCCCCAGGATTCGGGCCTCCAGAACAAGGCTCTCGGCCCATGGGAGGGTCCCGCTCCAGGTCTCGACGAGCAGATTCTCCCCGCGCCGAAGCAGGAGCGAATTCCGGAGGACGTTCCGGGCGAAGGCCCGTCGGGTCGACTCCGGATACTCGGGGAGCATGGAATCTCCCAATGGTTCGGTAGGCTATATAATCCGAAGGACCTTTAGCATTCTAACGACTCGGCTTCTCCGAGGGCATCCGTGCGGGCAAGGAAAGTGGTCAACCGAGTCTACGAAGGTCGGACCTACTACCGATGGATCCTCTCCGTCTCCCCGAAGGATATCCAGCAGTTGGGGTGGGTCGACGGTCAGCCGCTGAAGACGTACATTCGAGGTTCCACCCTGACCATCGAGCCCGGCGTCTCCATCGCGCCACCCCGAAGGGGTCTCCGCTCCTCGGATCTCGAGGGGAGCGTGCGCCGGCGGTCGCTCGGCCCCCAACGGGACCCAATCGCTCCGCAACGGCCCAACGAGTGACCGTTGCCCGACCTAGGGAGGAGGCTTGGGACCTCCAGAGACCATGGCGACCTCGCAGCCGGCAGCCCTCTCGTTCGTTGGCCATAGGGTGCGTCCTGCCGCCAGCGTTTTTAGCAGTCTAATCGTTTCTAGATAGGTACAATTAGGAACCTAAAGATAAGACTCGTTAAGTAGGCCGGGTCCTTCGGTTGACTCAGAGTGAGCCACCATGCAGCTTCGAGGAAAGAGTGCAGTCATCTACGGCGCCAACAGCCCGGCCGGAGCCTCCGTCGCCCGCGCGTTCGCCACGGCGGGCGCCACGGTCTACCTGGCGGGCCGGTCCCCCAGCCGGCTCCAGCCGCTCGCGCGCGAGATCGCGAACGCCGGCGGGGTCGCCGAGGTTGCGGAGGTCGACCCGCTCGACCCGAAATCGGTCAGCGAGCACCTGCATGAGGTCGCCGTCCAGCACGGCTCGGTCGACGTCAGCCTCAACATGGCCTTCCTGGGCGTCGTGGGGCCGGCGCGCCTCTGCAACCTCTCCGACCAGCAGTTCGACGCCGCGACGTTTACCCGTCTCCGGTCGAACTTCGTAACGGCGGCCGCCGCCGCGAGGACGATGGCCTACCAGGGCCGGGGCATCGTCCTGGCGACCGCGGTGCCCGAGGGGGGGTACCCGGACGGTGAGCTGGCGGGGCAGAGGATTGGGAACGCCGCGATCGAGGCGCTCTGCGAGCAGCTGCGCGGGGACGTCGGATCCTTCGGGGTCCAGGTCGCCTATGTCCCCGACGTTCCGACCTCCGGAGAAGAGCTTGTTCAGAAACTCTTCCACCTCCTCGCGATGGTCCCCCGCTCTGCCCCGGAGTCGGTCCCGGAGACCGACGTCTCGTCGGTCTCCCCCCGACCGGCGGCGACGGCCGCAGCCGCAACGGGCTAGCCAACCCCTTCCGGCGGCCCCCAGTTCGGAGCCAGCGCCATCGAGACTCCGACAGAGGGGGGTCCGCTCCCGCGCCGAACCCATTCAGTTCCCACTTCAAAATAAGCCCGGACGGATTCGGCCCCTTCCTGGTGCGAACCCGTGAGAATTTCCCACTAATTTAAGTCGCTGCGCCCTCGGCCTGGACGCCTTAATAGCCGCCATTGCCATAGCGGCTATTGCCATGAGTGCTTCTACCGCGACGACTATCACGGTCAGCCAATCGACCCGGAAAAGACTCGGTTCACTCAAGGAGGGCGATCAGACGTACGACGAAGTCATCGAGTCCCTCCTCGCCGCCCACCCGAACCGCCTCACCTGGGCTGAGCTGGGGCGTCGTCTCCGGAGTGGAGAGGACATTCCTGTCGAACACGTAATCGCCGAATCTCAGGCGTTGCGAGCCCGAGGGCGCTAGAGTGGTCTACGCCCTCACCGTGCGCCGCGAGGCGCGTCCCGAGTTCCTTGCTCTCCCGCCCGAGGTCCGGGAAGTGTATGAAGCGGGATTCGCCCGAATGCGTGTCCAGCCGCTCTCCTCCGGGCCCGGGTATTCCGTGGACCAACTCAAACCGCCCCGAGGCTGGAAGCAGGAGGTGTGGTCGGTACACGTCGGAAACTATCGTGCCTGGTTCGTCGTCGATGGACAGACAGTCCGATTCGGGGCATTCGGACTCCGACCGGGGTTCTACCGGAAGCTGAGCCGGCTTCGGTCACGACTCGTGGATTAGCGGCGGAACGACTCCCTCGGGAACCCGAAGCTGAGAATGGGCTGTAACCCAACTCGGTGACGTCCGTTGGATGAAGGTCTCGACCTCTGGGCCCGAACCCTCCAGGGTTCAAGCCGGGTCCTGGGCCCGGACGGATTCGAACCGTCGATCGACCGGTTATGAGCCGGACGCTCTAGTCCGCTAAGCTACGGGCCCGCGCCGGCAAGCGTTGGGGCAGGAGGGGGCGAGGGGCGCCGCCGAGCGGAGTTTCGGGGCGCGCCGGTTGGGCCGGGCGACCGTTCGAACCGCTGACCATTCGGTTAACAGCCGAGCACTCTACCGCTGAGTTACGGCGGCACCGACGGCGCCGACGTGGGGTGGCTCTAATAGCTTTTCCGGGCCGCGGAGCGTCCTTTGTACTCCGCCGCCCGCTCTTGGAGATGTTGGATGACGTTCGTCATCCGGCTGAGCGAGCTGTCGAGGGCGGCGAAGTACTCCTTGGCCCGGTCCGTGACGACCGCCCCGTCGGCCGACGGTTGGATGACGCCCTCGCGCTCGAGCAGGTGGAGCGAGTACCGGACCTTGTGGATGGGAAGGTGCATCGCCTCGCTGAGGCGGATGATCCCCATGGGGGGGTTCCCGCCGAGCCGCTCGAGGATGTCGACGTTCCGGGCGAGGAGCTCGAGTTCCCCGGCGATCCGGTCGACGAGTTGCGGCGTATCGCCGCTGCCCGGAAGCTCCGGCTCCGCCGGGGTCGGTGGGGGCTTTGCGAACGGCATGTCACACCGTCTCCGACACCGGCCCCCGTTACTTCAACGTTGTCGGCCCTCCCCCGCGTCCTTCGGGACCGGCTCTCGGGGGCAGTCGGGCCGTCGGCGGTCTGCGGCTGGGCGTCTAAATAGCCCGGTACCGTCGGGCCCATCGAAGGTCGGGCCGTGCGGGCGGGCGTGGTGGCGTTCGGCGCTGCGCTCGTCATCGTCGGCGCCGCGCTCTGGATCGTTCCCCTCGCGTCCGCGTCGTCGCACATCACCGTCCCCGTCGGGTACGCGTACCGGTTCGGGGCGACCGGAGAGTTCCTCGTCGGCGCAATCCCGTTCACGGCGAAGTGGACTTCGAGCGCCGGGGACAGCGTGTCGGTCTATGCCTGCGGAACGAACTCGGCCTGCCCCAACGAGCGCAACGGCACCCTCGTGGCGCACGGGGTCGGCGCCGCCGGCTCGGTGGGCTGGTCGAGCCGGTCCGGTCAGTACTACCTTCTCGTCCCGTCGGCCGACACGAACGTGACCATCACCTACCTGGAGCCGGTCGAGGCCGGGCTGGCGGGCATCGGGGTCTTGGGAGTCGGTGTTCTCGTACTCGTCGCCGGCGTCGTGATGGGTCGGAAATCGCGCTCGGCCCCGGACGGGACACCCTAGGGCCATCGCCCTGCGAATCCGGTCCTCCGCACCCGTAGATCGCGCCCCGGGGGCGGGGGAGGCGTCAAACGGAGCAGAGGGTCCCCAGGGTCGGAGGAGCGCCCCATGCGTCCGCTGCAGGAGATCTGCGAGGAATTGGGGGTCGGCCGCGACGACGTTCGCCCCGTCGGCCGGGACGTCGGGAAACTCTCGGTGACGATGATCCGCCAGCGGGTGGCCGCCGGCCCCCGGGGTCGCCTTATTCTCGTCACCGGGATGACCCCGACCTCCCACGGCGAGGGAAAGACCGTCACCACGATCGGGACGGCGATGGGGCTTCGCCGGACCGGCCACTCGGCCGTGGCGATCCTCCGGCAGCCGTCCCTGGGCCCCGTGTTCGGCGTGAAAGGCGGCGGGACGGGCGGAGGGAAGGCCACGGTGGAGCCGGCCGGTTCGATCAACCTCGGATTCACCGGGGACCTGCACGCGGCGGCGGCCGCGCACAACCTGCTCTCTGCCCTCCTCAACAACCACCTCTACCACGGGAACGAGCGGGGCATCGACCCGAGCCGGATCCGGTGGCCGTGGACGATGGACATGGAGGACCGGGCCCTCCGCCACGTCGTCGCGGAGAGCGGTGGCGTCCGGCGAACCGTCTCGCGCGAGGGGCGGTTTGTCATCACCGCCGCCTCGGAGGTCACCGCCATTCTCGGCCTCGCCGCCGATTACGCCGACCTCAAGGACCGACTCGGTCGGATCCTCGTCGCCACCGACTCCTCGGGAGCGCCCGT
>JAKIVT010000041.1 GCA_022750415.1 Thermoplasmata archaeon | reverse complement strand
CGGTGGTCCCGTCCTCGCGCATCAGCATCGATGCCCCAAGTTTGCCGGGGACCGAGCCCACGGTCCGTACCACGGTGGCGCGCACAAACGATTGATGGAGTTCCATCAACCGCAGCGCCTCCTTCGTCAGCCGCCGGTCCATGAGGGGTCTGGCACCTCCCGGCGGTACCGCTCGAGCGCCGCCCGGTACGTTTCCGGCGTGTCCACGTTCTCCGTGACCCCGGGGTCCGAGACCGGGACGCGAAGTACCTGGGGTCCGAATTCTGCCAGCAGGTTCCGGAGCGGTGTGTCCCGGCTGAGCCCGGAGATGGCGGCGAAGGTCGGAGGTTGAAGGACGATGGGGTGGCCGCCCCGTCCCTCGAACGTCGGAACGACCCACAGCGCCATGGCGTCGGACCGGGCGCGCGAGACCAAAGCCTCCACCGTCCGGGCTTGGACGAACGGATGGTCGATTGGCCAGAGGAGCGCACCGACCCCGTCCTCGACCGCCCCAAGCCCCACCTGAATCGAACCGGTTCTCCCCTCCGACCAAGAGGGATTCTCGACTACCAATGCCGCGGTTCCCCGTAGGGCCCCTCGAATGGGCGCCGAGTCCCGACCGGCGACGACGATGACCGGCGCAACTTCGAGCTCTTCACACACGTTCAGAATTCGCTGGACCGCCGGTTCGCTATCGATGGGGAGGAGAGCCTTGGGGGAACCTTGCATGCGTGTGGAGGCCCCTGCGGCGAGGACGATCGCCGCGAACGGCGTCCGGTTCGGCCGGGAAGTACCACTGCGCATCGACGGTCAAATCCGACCCGCACGGCGTTAAATAGCACTGCTGGGTGGTCGCGCCCTCCATGACCCATCCGGTCGACGTTCCGGCGTCCGCACTTTTGCCCCGAGTCGCCACCGAATTGAAGACCCGCAACGCGGTCGCCCCGCCCCCTTGGGCGAGCTTCGCCCGGACCGGGGTTCACACCCAGCGCGCGCCGTCGCAGCCCGATTGGTGGTACATGCGGAGCGCCTCCGTGCTGCGGAAGATCTCGCTCCAAGGAACCACCGGAGTGGCCCGGCTGGCTTCCGAGTACGGCGGGAAGCGGGACCGTGGCTCCGCTCCCTACCACGCCCGAACCGGTTCCCGTTCGGTGCTGCGCGAGATCGTCCAACAGCTGGAGAAGTCCGGCCTCCTCCAATCCCAGAAGAACAAGGGCCGCCGCGTCTCCGCGGAGGGCCAACGGCTCCTCGACACCGCCTCCCGAACCGTTCTGAAGGAACTCTCGGAGAAGCGCCCCGAGCTCGCCAAGTACCTCTGAACCGACCGGAGCGTCCGCCATGCCGAGCGAGAGCGACCAGGAGCTCGCCGAACTTCGGCGGCGCCGCATGCAGCAGCTCCAGGAGATGCAGGCCGCCCAGAACCCGAACGCCTCGGCCGCCTACGCGCAGCAACAGCACGAACAGGACCGGCGCGAGGCCGAACGGGCCGAGGCGTTGCGACGGATTCTCACTCCCGAAGCGCGCGAACGGCTGGGCCGGATCCGGCTCGCCAAGCCCGAGGTTGCGCAGGCGGTCGAGCAGCAGGTCCTCTCGCTCGCGGCCAGCGGCCGGTTGCAGCGGGCGATCGACGACGCGACGCTCCGGGCGATCCTGGAGCGGATTATGCCCGAGCGGCGCGATATTACCATCACGCGCCGTTAAGAGGGAGTCGTTCTACCCCCGTCGAGGTTCCGATGGCCAACCGTCGCAAGTCGCTCGCGCGCAAGACCCGTCTGTTTCGCAAAGTGAAACAGAACCGACGGGTCCCCGCTTGGGTCATGCAGCGGACCAGCCGCCGGGTGACCCGACATCCGAAGCGGCACTCGTGGCGCCGGGGCCACCTCCACCTGTAGGTTCGTTCGATGGCAGCCAAGTCGAAGGCAGGCGGAGCCCGCGCCGAGGAGCTCGAGCGGGAGTACATCATTCCGCTCCGCGCCAGCATGCACCAGCCGTCCCGGCGCCGGCGCGCCGGTCACGCCCTCGAGACGGTCCGGCGGTTCGTCGGCCGCCACATGAAGGGAACGGTGGCCGACGTCTGGATCGACCCCCGCCTCAACGAATTCATCTGGACCCGCGGGGTTCAACACGTGCCCAGCAAGGTGCGCGTCAAGGCGATCCGGTTCGAGGACGGCCTCATTGAGGTCGACCTCGTGGAGGGGGGATAGCCCCCCCGGCTCCGGGAGTCCCGGCTTGGCCATCGCCCGAACCCTCATCGAGGGCTCACCATACCTCGGCATCTATCTCAAGGTCAGCGACAAGGCCGCGCTGCTGCCGCCGACCATCCCGCGGACCCTCGCGAACGAGGTGGAGCGAATCTTCGAGGTCGCCCCGGTCCGTACCAACATCGGCGAGAGCGAGATCGTCGGGGCCCTCCTCGCGTGGAACTCGTTTGGCGCGGTCGTGGGCGACGACCTCGATGACGTGGAGCGGGCCACGATCGAGAAGGTCGTTCCGGTCTCCGTGATCCGTACCCGGCAGAACGCGATGGGGAACAACATCCTCGTGAACGACACGGGCGCCGTCGTCCATCCGGAATTCTCGGACGAGGCGGTCCGGCGGATCGAGCGGACGCTCAAGGTCCCGGCCCGGCGCGGGACCGTCGCGGGACTCGGGACCGTCGGCATGGCCGCGGCCGCGACGAACCGCGGCGTCGTCGTGCACCCGAAAACGACCGACACCGAGGCCGCCCACATCGGCGCCACGCTCGGTGTCGCCGTCCATCGGTCGACCGGGAACTTCGGAGTTCCGATCGTCGGAGCGTGTCTCGTTGCCAACAGTCGGGCCCTGCTCGTGGGTCGACCGACGACGCCGGTCGAGATCGTCCACTTGCAGGAAGGATTCCAGTTGTTCGACCGGTACGAGTCGTCGGTCCGCCGCTCGCCGGCCTAACGTTCCCCGCACGGCCCGGCCCGTCCGGACGCCCTCCGAACGCGCGACCCGCCGGGTCGTTCTCCCGGAGTTTGGTCGACGGAGGCCCTGCGGCGCTCCGTTCCGAGCCGGGCTCATTTAGATATCCTACGTCGGCTCACTGCCTCACGTGACCCGGCGCGGATTCGTATCGGGTCGCGTCGACCGGACGCGGTTCTCCGCCGCCCTTGTCCTCGCCCTCGTACTGCTCCTGCCCATACTTGCCGGAACGGGTCTCGGGAGCGCGTCGACGGCCCGTCCCACCCCTGCCGCCGCTAGCGGTCCGGCGGCCAGCGAGGTCCAAGTGACGGCGGATGGTCACGCCACGTCGGGGGCCGGGTCGGTCTCTTCGGCGGTGGTCATTAGCCTCGCCAAGCCGGTCAATGTGACGTTCACGTACGCGACGGCGACCGGTCCGGGCGCATCGGCCCCGGGCATCTCGGTCGGAGTGGCCCGCCTCCAGCTGATCATTTTCGGCGTGGCAGCGGGCGTGAAGGAGCTCGACCTCTCGAACGTCCATGCCTCGACCTCCGGCAGCATCTCGGTCATCGGGGATTATTCGTACGCCCAGTACCTGATCGAAGGCGTGTATCTGATGCACGCGTTCTTGTTCGACCCGAACGGGTCGACGCTCTACTCCGAGTCGTTCTACGTCAAGGTCCACGCGACGTACGACCTCACGGTCATCACCGTCGCCTTTGCCGTCCTGCTGATCTACGAGCTCTACACGGTCGCGACGCTCGCGAGCGCCCGGTCCGTGGCGAAGCTCGTCAAGACCGCCGAAACGGTCCGCAAGGGCGGACCTGGGACGTCTCCGTGAAGCCGTTCCTTGCCGGGGCGGCGAGCGGCGTCGTCGTCGGAGTGTCGGCGATCGTCCTGCTCCAGCAATTCGGGATCCTCTCGCTCAGCGACCTCGTCACCGGTCTCGTCTACCTTCTCGCGACGGCCATCGCGGCGGGGATCGTCTTCGGAATCGGCGGTTGGCTGCTCAGCCGGTCGGCGATGAAGCGGGCCCAGGGGATCCTCGCGAAGGAAAGCGTGGCCGCGGAGAGCAGCTCGCCGTCGAGCAGTACTTCGGCCTCGGCGGACCCGGCGGCCGACCCCGGCAAGACGAAGTAAGACGGCCGCCGATGCGGCCTACGTTCCGCGCTTTCGCTTGACGTAGCGCGTGGCGTACCCGGCGATCCGGTTGGCGAGCTTCTTGTAGGTGACGACCGGCTTGCCGTCGACCATGGTCGTCAAGTCGGTGAGTTCGAGAACCTTCTTCTTGTTCGCTGCGAAATCGCCGGTGAATGACTCGGGATAATGGCGGATGAGCTCGATGGCGACACGCTTGATGTACGTCTGGCGGATGTTGCCCATGTGGCGCCGCCGACCCAGGTGCCCGTTATAACCGTTCCCCGAGACAGGTCGACTCCCCCGAATCTTCGCCCCGAGCGCTGGCGTTCGAGTTCCCCGACCCCCAACCGCCCGGTGGACCCGGACGGCTGAGCGGACCTTTCCCGGGCGGTCGAGGAGGTCATCCCCACTGCGACCGGAAGCTGGCGTAGCAACGCGTCGGAAATCGGGGAAGGTGCCGAACTCGGCTCTCCGGGCCCGGTACGGCCCCCCGGTTCCTGACGTGTGGAGCGGGCCAAAATCGACCTGCCCCGGCGTGCGCAGCGGGCGAAGAACCATATACCTAGCGTCGTCTAAATACGTCACGTGCAGGGTAACTCGACGGGGCGACGGGCCTCGCCGGGCGAGGAGATTCTCGCCTAGGCGGGGATCTTTGAGACAGGGCGGTTCGGGGTGACTGAGGTCGAGTACGGGGTGGCCACGCCGACGGCCACGATCCCGAGAGAGCGGAACGTCCTGGTCCTGGACCTCTCGAAGTCGATGCTCGCCCCTCTGCCCGACCCGTCCGGACCGGAGAAGCAGAAGATCGAGGTCGCCCGCACCGCGGTCTACCGGATCCTGGAAAACGCCGAAACGAGCGGCGGCGAGTTCGGCCTGGTCACATTCACGGAAGCGGTCCGGGTGGCGGTCCCGCTCGGCCAGATCCACAAGGAAAATCTCCCCTACGTCGAGAGTCTGATCTCGATGCTGACCCCCAGCGGCCGGTCGGCGATCTGGGACGCCCTCGCGGTCGGGGCCGACCTCCTGCGGCGCGGGACCTCCGGCGTTCACGGCACGCTCGTCCTCGTCACCGACGGCTGGGACAACGCCTCGGCCCGGTTCGAGGTTCGGACGGCGGCCGAGCCGGCCGGCGCCGGGAGTCGCATTGACCTCGTGCCGTACCTGCTTCCGGAAGGCTCCACGCTCACCCTCCGCGTCATCGGCATTGGGATGGGCAACCAGCGGGACAAGGGGGTGGACAGCGAACGAATGAACGCCTTCCTCGGCGGCCTGACCACCCGCGCGCAGTCGATCGGCGCGCCCGCCCTCTTCACCTACCAGGAAGTCGACACCGGCGCGCAGCTGTTCGCGCAGATGGTCAACGCCTTCCTCGACGTCGACTACGACGACGGCCGGACCTTCGACCAGTTGCATCCGGAAGAGCTCGCCCGGAACGCCGCTCGAGCGGCTCGAGCCCTGAAGGAGCCGCAGCAGCACGCCACCGTCGCGCGGCTGGCACGGCCTGCCGCCATGGCGCTGACCGAGGCCGACATGCCGTACTCGGAAGCGGCGACGTTGGAGGTCGACGTCGTGAACGCGCAGTCTGGCGTGGCGCCCCCGTATCTCCGGGAGCGGTACGGTCCCCTCGGAGCGGTCATCGAGACCTACCTCGCGAACGACTTCGGCCCGGCGCTCGAACAATTGCACCGTTCGCGCTCCGTCCTCCCTCCCGTGACGTTCTCCTACTGGGAAGCGCGGATCTACTTCGCTCGCGGAGAGATCGTCGAGGCGGCCCGGTCCCTCCTCCAGGCCTGGAACGCGGCCGACCAGATCCCGGTCAGCCACCGGGCCCGCATCGTCCGGCGCCTCGCGCTGCTCCAGGCGAAGATGCAGAACGACCAGGAGACCGAGACCCTGGTTCGGTTCCTGGACGAAACGGAAACGAAGCTCGCCCGGACCGCTCCGAAGCTCAAGCAGATGCTGAGCGACCTGTTCGCCCAGCTGATGGAGCTGCGCGGAACCTACCAACTTACCCGCGTGACGGGCGGCGGCGTCGACGACCCGGCCGACGCCGCGCGGGGCCACGAAGCGGCGGTGGAAGCGATCTTCGGACTCTTGCAGGACACGCGGCTCGAGAACGCGGGGGGCGACGCCCTCGTCGAAGGGGCGCTCGACTTCGTCGAGATCTGTCTCGCCGAGATGCGGTAACGGAAGGGGAGTATCACAAGTGGCGGAACCGAAGGGCGGGACGAAGGCCAAGCCGAAGGCACCTCCGAAGAAGGAGGCGAAGCCGGCCAAGGCTCCGGAAAAGGCCGCCAAAGCGCCGAAGGAGCCGAAGGCTCCCCCCGTCGAGGCCGCCCGGATCGCCGTGGTCGGGATCCCCGCCTCGGGGAAGACCACCTACTTCCGATTCCTCTCCGGTCACTTCGGGCTGAATCTCCCGATCCTCTACCTCCCCTCCCGCCCGGAGGGCTCGACGATCCCCCTCTACGGGGACTTGGCGAGCGAGGTCGTGCTCGAGGAGACCACCTACGAGACGACGGACCCCACCGACCCGGAAGGGAGCCTCGAAACCACGACCCGGTACTACGTCAACCGCCCGATGGAGGACCGCAAGAAGCTGTGGGTCGAGCTCGCCGCGGGGCGCGACGAGCAGGGCGTGCTGACAAAGTACCCGCTGCCGACGAAGTACAACCAGTTCGTCGAGATGACCATGCACTTCCGATTCGGGAGTCCGAACGGGGGGGCGGAACTGTCGCGGCCGATGGAACTCCACACCATCGACGAGGCCGGCGGAATCATCTCCGATTACTTCACCTACGACCGGCTTTGGATCCACTCCGTCGAGGAGGAGGTCTCCGACCGGTCCTGCCGCGTGATCCCGCATTTCGACACGTGGCGCCCCGACCGGCGGGACCTGTGGCGCCGGGGCCTCACCCTCCTCGGGCGGTTCGTCCACGAGGCGGAGGGAATCATCCTCCTGCTGTCCCCGTCGCTCCCGTCGCTCCGCGACCAGGCCCAGCAGGT
Source organism: Thermoplasmata archaeon (assembly GCA_022750415.1). Lineage (GTDB taxonomy): Archaea > Thermoplasmatota > Thermoplasmata > Lutacidiplasmatales > UBA184 > Lutacidiplasma. The sequence continues at coordinate 5,104 of JAKIVT010000041.1, read as the reverse complement.
CAACCTGGCGCGCGGCGTGTTCAAGTACGTCAAGGAACGGAACATCCCGCTCGTCATTGCGATCTCCAAGGCCGACAAGTTGCGCGATTTCTACGCGGAGATCGAGCAGGCGGTCCGGGAGCGGACGTACCGGTCGGTGTTCGATATCCCCGACTTCCTGCTGCGGCGTGACGGGGCCGGAATGGGGACGATCCTCGTCGCCCAAGACGGCCGCGGCATCTCGGCGAAGGAGGACGTCTTCCTCGTCTCGAGCGCCGTCTCGGCCGGCGAGGGCCACCCGCTCTTCCTGAACGAGACCGGGGTGGAAGCCCCCACCGCCGGGCCGGACACGCTCGGAATCCCCGTCATGGTCAACACGACCCTCCCCCTCGCTCGCATCTGCGAACGCGTGCTGGAGCGGCGCGCTACCCGGGGCGGATGATGGGGACGCCGGCTGCGTCGACGGCGACCGCGGACTCCGCGGCCGAGCGCCGCGCCGCCGCGCAGACGTCCCCGGTCGGCGTCGTCTGGTGCCGCCAGGTCGACAACGAGGCGGAGAGTCCCGGCTACACGACCGTCCCCGAGGAATTCCCCGGGCACCGGGAGACCCTCGACACGATCCGGATCGTCGGCAACCTCACGGTCAACGTCGCCGACACCCACGACTACTGGGACCCCGACCCGTCCCAGCCGCTCTCGTACTACCCGAACCTCTTCCTCTACCCCGCCGCGAACGGGCGGTACACCTGCGTCGGTCGGATGTTCCTCTCCACCGAGGACCGGCCCCGTCTCGGCATGAAGACGCTCGTCCTCGACACCCAGCAATTGCTCGCCTCCGGCGAGTTCGGCGCGACGGTCCTCCGCTGGCACGCCTCGATGGGCGGCCCGAAGCGGGACGGCGCGCGGGTCCCGCCAGCCCCCGACCCCGCCCTCTACGGGGTCGTCGGCGAGGGGTTCCTGTTCCATCGGGGGTCCACCGACCCGGTCCTGCTCGTCGCCTCGGACCAGTGGGAGGCCGCGATGCAGGCGATCCTCGACCTCGTCCGGGTCTTGCCGGCGTCCCTCATCGCCCTCGGGGCGATCCTCGCCTTCCCGTACTTCCTCCCCCAGCCGAAGACGAATCTCCACGAGTTCACCGAGCAGATTCCCCTCTCGCTCGCCCTGATGCGGGTCGGCCGAGGCGAGGCCGCGGGTGACCGACATGCGAAGCGGATCCAGAGCTGGGAGTCGGCCTCCGTCACCGTCCGCGACCTGACCGACGGGATCCCGACGACCGGCGGCCGCACCAAGGAAGCCAGCCCCCTCATCCTCCAATTCGTCCGCGACCGGCAGGAAGCGAAGCTCGTTCCGATCCGGCAGCGGGTCGACCTCGTCGAGACGGCGCGGCTCCGCGGCCACCTCACCGACCCGGAGCGCCAGGGCGGCCGGGACCGACGCAAGGAGATCTGGCGGATCGGGACCGCGATGGAGAGCGCCGCCCTCCTGCTCCAGCGGGCCCGGGGCCGGCACGTCCCGGTCACGGCCGAGACCGCGAAGCGGGCGCAGGAGTACCTCCAGGCCCGGGTCCCGTCGGCCGGGCCGCAAGGCCCGGTCGAAGACGCCGTCGTCGGCCCCCTCCCGACCCCCACGAGCGAACCGCACCCGGTCCGGCAACTCCCCCCGTGGTTGAACCGACCCGTCGACGTTCCGGCCGGCGCCCGAGCCGACCGGGTCGAGGTCGTTCCCGTCTCCGTCAGCGACGACCCGGCCATGCATCCGCCCGCGGGGAACGCCCCGCAGCCCACTCCCATTCCCTTGCCGCCGGCGACGCGGCTGATTTCACCGGCGCCCCCGCTCGCCCCGGCTCCGGCCCCCCTGGGGCCGGTCGCTGCTCCGCCCGCGCCGATGCCACCCGAGGCACTCCCGCGGCCCACCCCGCCTCCGCCCGCGGCCGCTCTCCCTCCGCCCCCCACCGCTCCCCCCACCGATCCCGGTCCGACCACACCCGAAATGGAACGACTGATCCAGGAGCGCGTGGGACAAGCCCGCGCCCAGATCGCCGAGGAGGTCCGTCGCTCGACGGCCGACCTCGAGCAGCGGCTGACCGCTCGGTGGACCGAGTCGGCCGGTCGGAGGGGGGAGTCGGACGACTCCTTTCGCCTCGGATTGGAGGGACGTCTATCGGAGGCTCAAAGCGCTCAACAGACCGCCATCGAAGCGTTCCGGATCGAGCTCGACAAGCGGCTCGAAGCCTCGGAAACCCGCCTTCGGGCGTCGGTCGCCGTCGCGACCGGTCCCGAGGTCGACCAGCGCCTCCAAGCCTCCGAAGCCCGTCTCCGCGGGGAGTTCGCTTCTACGCTCGGCCCGGAGGTCGACCAGCGGCTCCAAGCCTCCGAAGCCCGACTCCGTGGGGAGATCACCTCCACGCTCGGTCCGGAAGTCGACGAGCGGCTCGAAGCGTCCGAAACCCGCCTCCGCGGGGAGATCGCCTCCACGGTCGGCCCCGAGGTCGACAAGCGGCTCGCCGCCTCGCTCGACAGCAAGGTCGCCGACGCGCTCACCCGGCTCCGGGACGACCAGCGGGGCGTTGCGGACGCGCACCGGCAGCGGGTCGCCGACGAAGCCGACCGGACGAACGCCGAGCTCCGGGAGCGGTTCGGCCGGGCGGAAGAAGAACTCCGGGCGAGCCTCTCGGCCCAACTCGACCTCCACCTCCGCGAAGCGGCCGACCGGGAGCTCTCCGTCCGGGAAGAGCTCGAAGGGCGGCTCCGCGAATCGATCCAAAAGCGGGTCGAAGAAATGGAGGCGAAACGCCTCCGCGACCAGAAAGAGTCGGACCAGCGGCTCACGATCCTCGTAGACGGCCGAACCCGGGAGCTGTCCGACCGGCTCCAGAAGAGCTCCACCGATAGCCACGGAAAGATCTCCGGTACCGTCGACGACCGGGTCGGCCAGGCCGAGACCCGGATCCTGGGGAAGTTCGACACGCGCGCGAGCGAGCTGCAGGCGGCCAACCTCCAGGCGATCGCCGACCTCCAGGTCCGCATGCAGGGCCACTTCGACGAGCGGCTCCGCGAGGGGCTCGACCGGGAGCGGGAGAAGGTCCTCGAGCTTCTGGCCCGCCTCAAGGGCGAGGTCGAGGGGTCGTTCGCCCGCGCCGCCGACCCCGCCAAGCTCGAACCGCTGCTGCGGGACCGACTCGCCCGAACGATCGATGCGTTCCGGCTCGAGACCCAGCGGATGGTCGATGCCCGGGTGGGCGAGGCCGAGACGAGGCTCTCCGAGCTCCCGGTCGAGGGGATGCAGCGGCTCGAGCAGGTCGAACAAGTCCTCGCCGAGCGGGAGTCGCTCCTCGAGCAGCTCGAGACCCGTATCCGCGGCGAGCTCGAGGAGCTCGACCATCGAACCCAGGTCCTCTCCGACCGGCTCGTCCCGGTGGTCCGGAAGGCGTGGCTCAAGATCGCTGAGATGCAGAAGGTGCCCCCGGGAGCCGCTCCCTCGGATGCCGACGTTCAGACGCTCCGGCGGGACCTGCATCGGGAGGTTCGGAGGCTGGAAGCCGACCTCTCGGAGAAGACCAACGAGATCCGCGAGCGGATGGAGACCTCCATCGCCAACCAGGGGCGCGTCTGGCTCACCCTGATCCGGCAGCTCTCCCAGCTCACCGACGACCGACGTGCCCTCGAGCGGAGCAAGGGAGCTCCGGCGGACGAGACCGCCTGGTCCGAATCGGAGGAGCGGGACCCGCTCGCGGGTCTCGGACCCTCGAACGCCCGACCCCCCAGCCGCGCCCTTTCGACCGCCCCCGAACCGTCGTCCCTGGCCGACGACGACCCCCTCGGGCCCGTCGAGTCCCGGCCCGACCGCCGACGCCCCCCGCGCCGACGATAAACCGGTCCGGACGCCGCGAAAGCGGCCCGGGGGCGCGTAAGTATAAATACGCATAGATACCCATGGTATCATTGGAGCGGGGAGGCGACCGACAGAGATGTCTCGAACGGCTTGGGCGGGCGAGAAACCCATGAGTCAGGCGCGGCATCACGCGGGATTCGGCGGAGCTGCGTCGCGTCCGCCGGACACGGCCCCGGGTGGCATCTCCGACCGGTCGGCCTCCCCGGCCCCTCCGACGCCGCCGTCCCATTCCAACGGGGACCCTGAGTCCACCGACGAACTGACCCGGGGGCTCACCCATCTCGGTCTCACCGTCCACGAGGCGCAGATGTACCGCGCGGTCGTCCGCAACGGCCCGGTCACGGCCCGCAGCGCGATCGTCGCGTCCCAATTGGACCGTGCGACGGGCTACCGGATCCTCGCGCGGCTCGCCGCCCGCGGCCTGGTCGTCCCGACCGGCCGGCGTCCCCACCGATTCGTCGGGCTCGACGTCGGGCGGCTCCTCGACCGCGGGACCGTGTTCCTGCGGGACGAAGTCGACCTGCACCGGGTCGTCCGGTCGATCTACCTCGCCGAGACCCCGAACCGCCCGCTCGCCGCCGAGGAAGGGGAACCTGTCCTCCGGCCCGTTCCGCGCCCGGCCGTCATGGGTCGGACCCATCTCATCCCGAAGGACGAGGAGTTCGCCGCCCAACTCCTCAACCGGATCTCCTCGGCCCGGCAGGAGATCCTCGCCCTCGCCCGACCCGGGGTCCTGCCGGAGAACGCGCGCGTCGACGTTGCGAAGGCGATCGCCCGCGCCGGCGAGCGCGGCGTTCGCGTCCAGCTCGTCGTCGATTACCGGACGACCGACCTCGAATTCCTGGCCCGGCTCCTGCCAGCGGTCGCCGGCACCGGCCTCCGCCCGGAGGTCCGGATCTGGACCCCCCAATTCGCCCGCCTCTGGGTCATCGACCGGAAGATCGCGGTCCGCGGCTTCGGAGCCCTGTCCTACCCGCGGCCCGGCGGCGGCCCCCTGGTAGAATCCGAGGACGAGGAGTTCGTCCGGCAAAACACGATCCGCTTCGAGTCGGTGTGGCGCGAGGCGACCCCGATCGCCCTCGACTCCCGCGAACTCGCCGACTTCGGTCGCGAGATTGCGGCGACGCCCCCGCGGGCCACCACCGGTGGCGAGGCGGCCCGCCGCCCCGCGCATCCGCACGAAGCGACCTACCGAGCGTCCCTGCCGGACGCGACCGAGCTCGCGATCGGCCGG
>JAKIVT010000040.1 GCA_022750415.1 Thermoplasmata archaeon | reverse complement strand
GGGATGCCGGGGTAAGACCGTTTCCCCCGGCCCGTTCCCTCCACGGTCTTATACGGACGTCGCGTCCTCGCCGACGACGATGAAGGACCCGGTCGAGACCCTTCGTTTCGGCACCGAGCTCGTGAAGCGCGGGTTCGCCCGGATGCAGCAGGGCGGCGTCATCATGGACGTCACCACGGCCGACCAGGCCGCGCTCGCGGAGGAGGCGGGCGCCGTGGCCGTGATGGCCCTGGAGCGCGTGCCGGCGGACATCCGGGCCGCCGGCGGCGTCGCCCGGATGGCCGACCCGGTCAAGATCCGCGAGATCACGGAGAGGGTCTCCATCCCGGTGATGGCCAAGTGCCGCATCGGCCACATCGCCGAAGCGCGAATTCTCGAGGCGCTCGGCGTCGACATGATCGACGAGTCTGAGGTGCTCACCCCCGCCGACCCGTTCCATCACGTCGCGAAGAAGACGTTCACCGTTCCGTTCGTCTGCGGCGCCCGGACCCTCGGCGAGGCGCTCCGCCGCATCGATGAGGGCGCGGCGATGATCCGCTCCAAGGGCGAGGCCGGCACCGGCAACGTCGTGGAGGCGGTCCGCCACATCCGCCAGATCAACGACGCCGTGGCGCTCCTGAAGAAGGCGGGAAAGCCCCAACTGGCAGAGTTCGCCAGGACCGAGCGCGTTCCCGAGTCGCTCGTCAAGGAGATCAAGGAGCTCGGTCGGCTCCCGGTCGTCAATTTCGCCGCGGGCGGGATCGCCACCCCCGCGGATGCGGCCTTCTGCCGATTGCTCGGCGTGGACGGCGTGTTCGTTGGGAGTGGGATCTTCAAGGCCGAGCACCCGCTCAAGACGGCCCGGGCGATCGTCGAAGCCTCGACCCACCCGGAGGACGCGGCGCTGCTCGCCCGCGTGAGCAGCGGCCTCGGGGAGGCGATGCGCGGTCTCGACATCGCGCAGATGCCGCTCCAGGAACTCCTCCAGCACCGGGAGTCCGCCCCCACTGCCCGCCGCTCGGAGTCGGCCGCGTGAGGCGCGGGCGCCCGGTACCCGGGCGCCGGTAGGGCTCGTGCGGATCGTCCAGGTTTCTCCGTTCTTCGCGCCCCATCCTGGTGGCGTGGAATCCCACGTTCGCGCCATCTCCGGCGAGCTCGTCCGCCGGGGCCACGAGGTGACCGTTGTCACCTCCCGGTACGACCCATCGCTCCCAGCCGAGGAGGAGATCGACGGGATCCGGGTGGTTCGTGCCCGGACCCGCGCCCTCCTGTTCCAGACCCCCCTCGACACCGGGGTGGGTTCCGCGCTGCGGGGCCTCAACGCCGAGCTCGCCCATCTCCACTATCCTCCGCCGCTCACATCGTACTTCGCGACGCGCGGCCTGACCGGACACGCCGTACCGACCTGCCTCACGTACCACTGCGACCTCTACCTTCCCGGCCCTGCGGGCCGCGTTCTCACCGGGATCTACGAGCGAGTGTTCCTGCCTCGCACTCTCGGGCGGGTGCGCACCGTCATCGTGCACACCCGGAGCTACGGGCTCACCTCGCGCCCGCTGCGCGGCCGGGCCCTCGAGGTGATTCCGTCCGCGGTGGACCTCGCCCGATTCCGGCCCGACGTCGACGGGTCGGCCGTCCGGACGAAGCTCGGACTCGACGGCTCCCGGGTCCTCGTGTTCACGGGCCGCCTCGTTCCGCACAAGGGGGTCGACCTCATTGTGCGCGCGCTGCCCGACCTTCCCAAGGACGTGAAGCTCCTCGTCGTCGGGCGCGGCCCGCGCCTCTCCGAACTGCACGCCCTCGCCCGGAGGCTCGGGGTCGACGACCGGATCCGTTTCTGCCCGGACGTCTCCGACACGGAACTCCCCCAGTACCTTCGCGCCGGCGACCTGTTCGTCTTCCCGTCCCAAAACCGGCTGGAAGGGTTCGGCCTCGTGGTGGCCGAGGCGCTCGCCGCCGGCCTCCCCGTCGTGATCGCCGACATGCCGGGGGTCCGCGAGGTGATCGAGCCGGGGAAGCAGGGGCTCCTCGTGGAGCCGCTCATCCAGCACGACCTCGTAGCCAAGTTGACGAGTCTTCTCAACGATGCCCCACGGCGGGCGCAAATGGGCATCGCGGCCCGGACCCGCGCCGAGGAGCAGTTTGGGCTGGGAACCGTTGTCGACGCCCTTACGAAGGTCTACCGAGACCTGCGCGCAACTGGTTGATCTGGTCCCGGAGCCGCTTCGCCTCGGCGGCGGCCGCCTTCTTCCAATCGGCGCCGTTCGAGGCGTAGATCACGCCCCGCGAGGAGTTGATCAGCAGCCCTCGACCGTTCGAGTCGACCCCTTCCCGCACCGTCGCGGAGAGTTGACCCCCTTGGGCCCCGACGCCCGGGACCAGGATCGGGACTCCCGTGCCGAGCATTGCCCGGGCCGAGCGGATCGCGTCGATGTAGGTCGCCCCGACGACGGCGCCCGCATTGCCGTTGAGGGCCGAGAGTCGGGCGACCTCGCCGACGACCGCGAGCCACAGCGGCCCCCGGGGCGTCGGGATCTCCTGGAAGTCGGGAGCGCCGTTGTTGGACGAGTGGGCGACGACGAAGACCCCCCGGGACGGGTCTTCGGAGAACGGCTCGAGCGTCTCCCACCCGAGCCAGGGCGTGACCGTGAGCGCGTCGAAGCCGAAGACCCCGAACACGCCGTCCCGGATCAGGCGCATCGTGTTCGGAATGTCGTTCGCCTTCAGGTCGAGAATCCGGAGTCGCGTAGGGCCGATTTTCCGGACCAGCCGCTCCAACTGGACGATCCCCGGAGGTCCGAACGCGAGGTACGCTCCGAGTTGCATCTTGTAGGCCGCCGCGTAGGGAAGGGTCGCCGAGACGATCCCATCGAGGAAGGTCGGGAGTCGTCGGGCGGCCGCCGTCCGCTTCAAGGGGGATGGGAACAGCGCGGGGTCGGGGTCGAGCCCGATGCAGACCAGGGAATCGCGCGCCCGGAGGATCCGGTCAACTCGGACCTGGAACCGTTCCGGCACGGCGTGAAGGTCAACGTTCGCGGGGAAATACCTTCCGACTTGCCGCGCCGCCCGGGAACGCTTCGTTCAGCCGGGCGCGGCCCCTTTTATCATTCCCCCACGCTCCTCGAACTCCCGCCATCGGACCCATGCCGCTTGTTCCCGCCGCCGAGGATTCGCTCCCCGCCGAGGTCCGGCTTCGCGACCTGCGGGCCAACGATGTCCCGGTTTCGATCGTCGCCCGCGTCGTCACGGCCGAGCGACGCGAAATCGTCCGCAAGTCCGACGGAGGGCGGCGGCCGGTCCTCTCCGGACTTCTCTCGGACGGAACCGCGTCGGTCCGGTTCACGTGGTGGGACCCACCGAGCGACCCCATCGAGCGGGGCGAGGTCCTCCGGGCCGTCAACGTCCAAGTTCGCGAATTCCAAGGCCGCGTCGAACTCACGTTCAACTGGAAGAGCCGCGTCGCGCCCGCCGGCGACGCCGACCTTCCGAAGGTGAACCCCGAGGACATTCCGCTCCGGCCGCTGGCCGAACTCCGTTCCGGTGACGACTGGTTCCGGGTCGTCGCTCGTATCGTCCGGGTCGCGCCGAAGACCGTCAGCGTCGGGGAGGAACGCCGGCTCCTGCACGAAGGCGTGATCGCCGACTCGAGCGGCGCAGTCGCGTTCACCGCCTGGTCGGATTTCGGCCTGTCGCCCGGAGAGGCGATCGATGTCTCCGGAGGGTACGCCCGCGCCTTCCGTGGTCGCCCCCAACTCGTGCTCGATGAACGGTCCACCGTCCGTCGGGTTCCCGGGGAGGGGCTCCCTTCGGCGGAATCCGCCACCCGTGGCCTCTCCCGACGGATCTCCGATATCGAGGCCACCGGTGGCGGAGAGCTGCTCGAACTTCGCGGAGTCATCGTCGCGTTGCTCCCCCCGTCCGGACTCGTGCATCGCTGTCCCGAATGCCGTCGGGCGGTCCGACAGGGACTCTGCCGGGTGCACGGCACGGTTCAGCCCGAGCCCGACCTCCGGGCCCGGCTCGTGGTCGACGACGGAACGGGAACTTTGACGGTGAACGCCGGCCGGCCCGAAACCGAGCGACTCTGGGGTCGGACCCTCGAACAATGTCTCCAAACCATGCGGGAGAACCCCGACCCGACGCTCCTCGAGGAGCAGCTCTTCGAGGCCGTGTTCGGTCGTCGAATCGTCGTTCGGGGCCGGGGTTCGGCTGACGACTTCGGAGTCACGGTCTACCCCGAGTCGATTGAGGTCGAAGCCATGGATCCCGTCGCCCGGGCTCGGTCCATCGCGGGCGCATTGGGGGGTTCCCCCGGATGAGCGGTCGGGAGACGGCTTGGAGGGTCCTCGCCCAGGAGTTTGGGGCCTCCATCGAGGAGGAGAAGGCAGTCGGCGAGCGAGCCGCCTCGTACCTTCTCAGCCCGCTCGGCGCCCGCATGAACCGGGTCCTCGTCTCGGGAGTCCTCTCCCCCGGAGAGGCGGTCGGGCGCGACCCGGAGAACCCGTTCTACCGAGCGAAGCTCACGGACCCCACCGGAACGGTTTCCGTGACGGCCGGCGGATTCAACCCCCGGGCCTTGGCAGTCCTGCGCTCCGTGACGATTCCGACGCCCGCCATCGTCGTGGGCAAGGTGCACCTTTTCCGGGGTCGGGATGGGACGGCATACTCCTCCGTACGGGCGGAGTCGATCCGCGCGGCGAGCCCCGAGGAGGTCCGGGGTCACCTGGCCGACGCTGTCGAGCAGACCGCCGAACGAATCCGACTCTTGGCGGAACTGTCGAACGATCCGCTCCAGTCCTCCGCTTCGGCTGGCGGCTTCCCGCAGTTGTGGGTCAAGTCCGCACGGGAAGCGAAACGCCGGTACCCGACCGTCGACATCGGGACGTTTCGTACCCCGCTTCGCGAGGCACTTCGCACGATCTCGGGAGAGCTGCCCTTGACGGCCCCGATAGGCCCGGCCCTGACGCCCGCGCCCGCGGAGGCGGGCGCCCCCGCACCCTCGGTCCGGATCACCCGTCTCGCCCCGCCGCCTCCGCCCCCCACGGCCACCGCGGCGGAGCGGGCGGAGGAGTCCGCCTTGCTCGACGTCATCGACCAGCTCGCGGAGAAGTCGGCGGACGGCTACGCCGCGCTGAACGAGGTCGTCCGGGCTGCCGCGCGGACCGGTGTCACTTCCGACCGGGTCGAGGAGCTCCTGGGTCGCCTCGAGGAGTCCGGCGCCGTGGAAGAACCGGTCGTGGGCCGGCTTCGCCGCGCCTGACGGACCCCCGGGAGGGGGGGAAGCGTTCGGAGCCCGTTCGGCAAGATTCATATACGATATGCGTACAAATACGCATAATCCGTCATGGAACTGGTCCTGTCGCTCTCTTCGTTCGCCCGCCGGTGCGTCCTCCTGGGGACGGGCTCCGGCTTCGTGGCGGTCGCCGCCGTGCTCGCGCGCGGTTCCGGTTCGGGATTCGCCCACTTCGTCCCGGGCGGCCCGTCGAGCTTCGCCTCGGTCACCCTGCCGTTCGTGAGCCTCCTCGCCCTCGTCGGCCCGACGGGACTCCAATTTCCCTGTTGGGCGGTCGAGTCGACCTCCCCGGGGGCGCGGCTCTACCGGTGGGCCCACCGCAAGGTCGCGCGCTAACGACGAAAATCGGCCCCTAGCGGGGATTTATATCCCTCCCCGGTTCGGAGGCGGGGGAATGAGGAACACCTGTCTCTCCGATCCCCGTGACGAGACACGCGACAGGCTGACCCCCATCCCCCAACGTTAGAACCGGGCCCATGGCGAACGAGCCGTCCTACCTCCCACTGGTCATCCTCATCGTCGTCGTGCTCGTCGGTGCGGGTGTCGGCACCGGCTACCTCTACTACCACAACCTGCCGTCGTCCCCGCCGAGCGTCCGGCTCGTCCAGATTGGCGACAATGTGACCGTGACCTACATCGGCGTCCTCGGCTCCGGCCCGGACCAGGGCAAAGTGTTCGATACCTCGGTCTACCAGGTCGCCATCAACAATGCCACTTGGCCGAAGGCCCTCCAGTTTGGGTTCCGCCCGGTATCGGCGTACACTTGGTTCGGTGTGCACGTCGGGCCGATCAATACGGCCAACGAGACGTTGAACAACTACAGTTTCTCGAGCGTCGTTCCCGGGTTCTGGCAGGGGATGGTCGGGATTCCGACCAACACCTCCCACACGATCGTGGTTCCGACCTCGCTCGGGTACGCGGCGTACTCGTGCTCCAGCGTCCACCCGCTCCGATTCCAACTCCCGGTCGTCCAGACGTTCGCCGGCAAGGTGTTCCAAGCGACGTACCCCGGCATTCTCGCCACGACCGGGGCGACGTTCACCGACCCGCACTTCGGTTGGCAAGTCCAGATCCTCAGCGCCAACTCCACGTCGGTCACGGTCCAGAACATCGCCCAGGTCGGCCAGGTTTCCCACCCGAGCTCCTGGCCCGTCTTGGTCACGAACGTCTCGACCGCCCCGAACGGCACCGGGGAGATCACCCTCGTCAACGAACTCTCTCCCTCGCAGGCCGGCCACATCATGGGAACGAGTTCGCCCGGGCTCGTTTGCGGGGGCGGGTCGCCCTCCACCCGGTTCATCGTCTCCGCCGTCAACCTGACGGCCGGAACCTTCACGGAAGACTTCAACCAGGAAGTCGGGGGTCAGACCCTCATCTTCATCGTCAAGGTCATCGACCTGTTCCCGCCGACGGTCGCACCCGTCACCGCGAGGTAGCCGGGGTTACCCGCGTAGGGTAACCTTGCCGCGCTTCATCAATTCCTCGAGCTGCGCTTCGGCCGCTCGGGCGTACGCCCCTTCCCCGGCGACGTTCTGCCGGACCTCGCGATTGTAGTCGACGACCGTCCGCTTCGCCTCTTGGCGTCGGTCGCGGGTCGCCCGTAGGCGGGCATTGACGTCCTGCTCGAGGCCCCGGATCTCCTCCGAGAACGCGTCGACGCGGACCATCACGGAGGCCCGTTCCTTCGCCTTCTCCCGCACCTGGGCGAGGAGGCCACCGACATCGACGAGGCGGTCGCGGATCGACGCCATGGCCCGCTCCCGCTCGGAGCGGAGATGCTCGAACTCGTTGTGGATGGCGTCGAGCTCGACCTTCCGGGCGCGAACGGCGTCCTCCGCCTCCTTCCGCTTGGCGAGCACGGCTTGGATGGCGGCCCGGTCCTTCTCGGACGCCACGAGCTGGGTCTTCAGCGCCCGCATCCGGTCGATGAGCGCATTCTCGTCCTTGAGGGGGAGGGCCGTCGTTTGCTGACGGTGCTCGAGGCTCTCCATCTCCTTGCGGATCTGCTCGGGGGTCGCGTGGTCCCCCTTCGGCATCTCGCCGCGGACCATCCGGGCCGAAACCACGGCTTCGTCGAGCTTCGACCGGGCCGCGTCCCGGGCGCGGCGGAGTTCGGCGAGGCGGTTGCCGATCGCCTGGTGGTCCTGGTAGACCTCCTCGACGGCATTCTGGCGCCGCTGGCGTTCCTCGAACAGGTCCCGCTGCCCGTCCGAGAGCTGGTGGACCTGGTCGAGCAGAACCGCCCGACGGTTGTAGAGGTCCCGAAGCTTCGACTCCGCGTGGCGAATCTTGTCGCGGTCGTCCCGGTCCTCCTGCTCTGCCTCCTCGGTGAGGACCGGGCGCGTCATCCACCGGGGAGTGCCGGGACCCATCAAAAAGGTGCGGGGGGGGCTCAACCGGGGGGGTCCGGGCGGCCCGAGCCGAGGAGCTGGAGAGCGAAGAGCGCTGCGGGGACCGCGGCGTCGATGTTCACGACGGCAATGGGGGCGCACGACTGCAGCATGGCGCCGAGCGCCGCTTCACCCCGCCCGCCTCGGCCGTAGCCCACCGAGGTCGGGACTCCGACCACGGGCGCTCGGACGAGGCCGGCCCAAACGGTCGGGAGGGCCCCCTCCCGGCCCGCGAACACGAGGTAGATTCGGGGCCGGAGCCGTTCCATCCGTCGGACGGCCCGTTGCACCCGGTGGAGGCCCGCCACCCCGACGTCGTACGACTGGATCGTGGCGACGCCGACCGACTCTAGGACGGCCCGGGCCTCCTCGGCGATGGGGACGTCGGCGGTGCCCGCGGTGACCAGGCCGACCAGTCCGCTCGGCCCCGGGCGCCCGGGCGGCCCGATCAGTCGCCACACCCGGTTTCCCGCGAGGGATTCCAGCGGCAACTCACCCCCCAGCCGACTCATCTCGAGCGCCCGACGCTGCGAAGCGGTCGGTCGGGAGACGACGGCGCCGCGGCCATCCGCGTGGAGGGCTCGGAGGATTTCGAGCAGGTGGTCGTCGAGTTTCCCTTCGCCAAGGATGACCTCGGGCGCCCCGGTCCGGGCTGCCCGGGCGTGGTCGAGGCGGGCGAACGTGCCGACACGCAGTTCGGCCGCCGGTCGACGGCGGCGGGCCCGCGGAGAACGAGACACGGACGCTCCACCGGCGAAACGAGATATAGCGCATTCCGCTGGGCGCCGCCGACGATGGTCGATTTTGCTCTCACGTCGGAGCAGACGAGCCTGCGGGACATGGCGCGCAAGTTCGCCCGGACCGAAATGGCCCCTCACGCGGCGGAGTGCGACCGCGCGGGCCGGTTCCCGGACGAGATCTACCGGAAGGCGTGGGAGCTCGGGCTGATGAACCTCAACGTCCCGACCGAGTACGGCGGAACCGGCCTCGCCCTGTTCGACCAGTGCCTGATCGTCGAGGAGCTCGCGCACGCCTGCGCGGGCATGACGACGTCAATCATCGCGAACTGCCTCGCCCTCGAGCCGATCCTCCTAGGGGGTACCGAGGAGCAGAAGCACCGGATCCTCGACCCGTTCTGCGCGGAGTACCACCTCGCTTCGTTCTGCCTCACCGAGCCGAGCGGGGGCAGTGACGCGGGCTCCCTGAAGACCCACGCGCGCCGCGACGGGGACCACTACGTCCTCGACGGCGAGAAGTGCTTCATCACCAACGCGCCGTTCGCCTCGCTCTACACCGTCTTCGCGACTACCGACCCCACCCTCCGCCACAAGGGGATCAACGCGTTCGTCGTCTCCCGCGACACCGAAGGGGTCCTTCCCGGAAAGGAGGAGGAGAAGATGGGCCACCGTGCCTCCGCGACGTCGACGGTCCGGTTCGAAGGGGCACGAGTGCCGGTCGCGAACCGGCTCGGGGCCGACGGGGAGGGGTTCTCGATTGCGATGCGAACCCTCGACCAGACCCGAACTCCGATCGGCGCGCTCGCCACCGGGATCGCGCAAGCCGCCATCGACCACGCGGCGGCGTACGCGAAGCGGCGGCACACGTTCGGCAAGCCGATCGCCGAGCACCAGGCGATCCAGATCAAGCTCGCCGACATGACCCAGGCCCTCCGCGCCGCCCGACTCCTCACCTGGGAGGCCGCGTGGACCATCGACCACGGGGAGCGCGGCTCGCTCGAGTCCGCGGTGGCGAAGTGCTTCGCCTCCGACGCGGCGATGCGTGTCGCCGATGAGGCAATCCAGGTGTTCGGCGGGTACGGGTACATGAAGGAATACCCGGTCGAGAAGCTGTTGCGCGACGCGAAGCTCGCCCAGATCTACGAGGGGTCGAACGAGATCCAGCGGATCGTCATCGCGCGCGAGCTCCTTCAGCGGTACGCCTAGACGGAGGCGCCGTTGGAGATCGCGGTCCTCGTCAAGCCGGTCCCGGACGCGGAGACCCGGCTCCGTCCCGACGCCGGCGGCTCGGGGCTGGACCCCGAGGGTGTGAAGTGGGTCCTCGCCGGCTACGACGAATCGGCGGTCGAGCAGGCTCTCTTGCTCAAGGAATCCATCCCGGGCACCTCGGTTCGGGCGATCTCGTACGGGCCGCTCGCCCGGGCCGAGGAAGTCCTCCGTTTTGCGATCGCCCTCGGCTGCGACGCGGCCACCTCGGTCGAGCAGCCGGCGGGCGCGCCGGACGACCCGCTCGTCACCGCGGCCGCGCTCCACCTCGCCCTATCGAAACGGGCCGTCGCACTCGTTCTGTGTGGGAAGCAGGCCGGGGACGACGAAACCGGTCTGGTGGGTCCCGCCCTGGCCGAGATGCTGGGGATCGCGGAGTATGGGGTGGCGGTGAACGTCCGGTGGGACGCGGCCTCATCGGCGCTCACGCTCCAACAGTCCGTGGAAGGGGGCCTCGTCCGAGTCCGGGCTTCGTTGCCCGCCGTCGTTGCGCTCCAACAGGCGTGGAACGACCCACGGACGGCGAAGCTCCCGAACATCCTCAAGTCGCGGAAGGCTGCGATCGAGCGAATGCCGGCTTCGGAAGTGTCGAGTGCGATCGCGACCGTCCAGGCGCTCGCCGCCCGCCGGCTGGCGTTCCGACTCCCACCCCCGCGCACGGGCGCGAAAATGATTGAATACAAATCCCCCGAAGAAGCGGCGGAGCGGCTCGTCCGAATCCTGCGCGAGGAGGCGAAGGTGTTCCCATGACCGGCGCTCTCGCGCTCCTCGAACGCACCGCCGGAGGCGTCACCTCCGCGAGCCGCGAAGCCGTCGGGGTCGCCCGGACTGTCGCCGACGGCGGCGCGGTCGTGGGACTCCTGGTCGGTCCGGGGGGAACGGGGCCGGCCTCCGGGATTCCGGTCGACCGTCTGTTCACCGTAGAGGGACCGGGGCTGACCGACCCATCGACCGCGCAGTATGCGGCCCTGCTCTCCCACGCCGCGACACAGCTCGGTGTCGCCAGGATCGTCGTCCCCGGAACGGCTCGAGGTCGGGATGTCGTGGGCAGGCTCGCTGTCCGATGGGCCGCCTCCGCCGCGACTGGCGTCACCGATGTGACACTCGGGGAAGGCGGGTCCCTGCGGATTACCCGACCGGTGTTCGGGGGACGGGCGAGCGAGACCCTCGAACTCCCCGGCCCCCGGCAGGTGTTCGCGCCGAAGCCCCACGCGTTTTCGGAGCCGAGCGCGGCCGCTGCTCCTGCACCCTCCGAGACGATCGCCCTTCCGGATGGGTTCGACAAGCTCCCCACCCGGGGCGCGGAGGGGTTCGAGCCGACCGCGGGCTCGAAGGGACCGGAACTCGGGGAGGCGTCGATCGTCGTTTCCGGCGGGCGCGGACTCCGGACGCCGGAAAGCTTCCGACTGGTCGAAGACCTCGCCGAGTCCTTGGGCGCGGCCGTGGGCGCCTCCCGCGCGGTGACGGATGCGGGATGGCGTCCGTCCTCCTACCAGGTTGGCCAGACCGGCCGGTCGGTCTCGCCGCAGCTCTACATCGCCGTCGGGATCTCCGGCGCCATCCAGCACATCGTCGGCATGGTCTCGGCCCGGGTCATTGTGGCCATCAACTCCGACCCGCAGGCTCCGATCTTCAAGGTCGCGGACTACGGGGTCGTCGGGGACCTGTTCCCGATCGTTCCCGCGCTGACGAAAGAGATCCGCAAGCAGCGTGGCCTTCCGGCCGGACCTACAGGTTCCGGCCCAGGCTGAGAACGTCCTTCGCCGCGGTCGACCACTTGACCTTCGACTTCCGGAACGCCTTCCACGCGAGCGCGCGCGCATGCTCCTTCGGCGCGCCGGTTTCGGTCATCAGGTCGTGGAGGACCCGGTAGGCGAGGTCCGGATACTCCCGGTAGAAGCGGGGATTCCACTTCACCTGGTCGAGGGCCTCGAACTCCCGGAAGTCGCTCAGGACGTGGGTCGCTTCCAGCCGGGCGTGGTAGGCAGCCAATCGTGCCGCCGAGGGGTCGTGCGCCGCCTTCGATTCGAGGGCAGTCTCGGCCGCGAGGAGTCCGGTGCGGACGGCGTAGTTCATTCCCTGGATGACGAGCCCGTTCGAGTAGACGAAACCGGCGGCGTCGCCGGCGACCATCCAGCCGTCGCCGTGGAACGCGGCGGGGCGACTCGCCCACCCGCTCGAGATGAGTTTCGCGCCGTACTCGACGAGCTCCGCGCCGTCCAATCGTCCGGCGATCTCCGGGTGGAGCTTGAACCGCTCGAGGAGGTCGTGCGAGCGAACGTCTTTCCCAAACATCGAAGCGATGTTGAGGATGATCCCGAGGGAGACGGTGTCCCGGTTCGTGTAGAGGAACCCGCCTCCCAGCACGCCCGGCGGGAAGATCCCCGCGACCCATTCCTCCGCATGCCCCTCGCCGTCCCGAACGTTGAACCGGTCCTCGATCGTCGCTTTCGGGAGCCGGTACACCTCCTTGATGCCGAGCTCCGTCGCCTCCCCGCTCAGCCGGGGGTTCGGCCGGATCGGGGTGCCGAGAGCGAGGCGGGAATTCGCCCCGTCGGCCAGGATGGTGACCGGCGCGGTCATCGTCTCGCCTCCCTGAACGATGCCGTGCACTCGGGTCCCTTCCCAATTCAACTTCTCGACCGGTACCGAGGCGACGACGGTCGCCCCCGCCGCCTCCGCCTGGGCCGCGAGCCATTTGTCGGTCCGGGCACGGAGGACCGAATGCGCCACGTACGGAGGCTTGGCCCAGGAGCCGTCCGAGAGTTGGAACGAGACCGCGCCCTCCGGGGTCAGGAACCCGAACCGCTTGCGGACGACGTGCCGCT
>JAKIVT010000004.1 GCA_022750415.1 Thermoplasmata archaeon | reverse complement strand
GTGACCGAGCTCCCGCCCGGCCGACGGGCCGTTCCCTCGGGCGCTCTGTTCGTCGTCCGGATCGTCTACGCGTTCAACTGGTACAACATCGGGGCGGTCCTCCCGCTCATCGCGACCTCCCTTTCCGCGTCCCCCACCCAACTCGCCGTCGTCCTGGGCGCCTTCCTCCTTGGGGTCGGGGTCTTCCAGGTCCCCGCCGGGCTCGTCGCGGTCCGATGGGGGTCCCGGCGGGTTTCCCTGGTCGGGGTCACGGTCTTCGGCCTCGCCGGGGTCGCGACCGCCTTCGCCCCCTCCTGGCCGGCGCTCGCGCTCGTCCGGTTCGCCGGCGGAGTCGGGGCGGCGTTCTTTTTCTCGCCCGCCCTCAGCCTCATCGCGTCGTACTTCCCGGAGGGCGAGCGGGGCCCGGTCATCGGGTTCTACAACGGCGGCTTCTCCATCGGCGGCGCCATCGGACTCGTCGGCGGCGCGGGCCTCGGGCTCATGTTCGGTTGGCCGGCCGCGCTCGGCTTCGGGGGCGCGGCTCTCCTCGCTACTACTGCCGCGGCCTACTTCGTCCTGCCCAAGCGGCCTGCCGAGGGCTCCGTCCAGGAGATCTCGGCGGTGTACGCGGCCGGACGCCGGGTGTTCCGGAGTCGGTCGATGTGGGGGCTCGCGCTCGCCCTAACGGGGTTCTGGACCGCCATCTACCTCGTGGCCCAGGACTTCGTCGAGTTTGCCCACACGGTCCACCCCGAGTGGGGGGTAGGCGTGGCCGCCACCCTGACGGCCCTCGTCGTCGTCTCCTCGTTCCCGGGCGGACCGTTTGGGGGCTGGATCGCCGAGCGGGGCGCGGACCGGCGCGTCCTTCTGGGGGGTTTCGGCGTTCTGGTGAGCCTCCTCGTCCTCCTCGTCCCGTTCGCGACCATCTGGACGATCGGGCCGTTGTTCCTGGCGCTCGGATTCCTCGACGGGGTCGTCTACGCGATCCTCTACCTGATCCCCACGTACTTACCGGAGACGCAGGGCGAGGGCCTCGCTCTCGGGGTTGGGTTCGTCAATTCGATCCAGGTATTGTTGGGCAGCGGATTCGTCGTCCTGTTCGGCGTGGCCGTGGAGAAGTTCGGTTGGACGGATGCTTGGCTCTACGCCGGCGCCCTCAGTCTGGCACTGCTTCCGGGGATCGTCCTCGTCGCGTCGAACCGCGGCTCCGCCCCATCGAGAGGACTGTCACGAGGTTCGTCGGGCGGCCCTCCAACGGATACCCAGCCGTGAGGACGATCTGGCCCCCGCCTTTCCCTCCCTCCCGTTGCGCCACGAGCTGTTCGGCCAGCGCGCGCATCTGATCCAGCGAGAGGTCGGACGGGCAGGCCCGGGCCTCCACGCCCCACGAGAGGGCGAGCCGGCGCCGTGTCGCGAGCTCGGCGGAGACGGCCAGGATGGGGGCCGCGGGGCGCCGGGCGGCCACGAGGCGCGCCGTTCGACCCGACCGAGTCGGCGTGACGATGGCCAAGGCTCCCACCTCGTTCGAGAGCCGGACCGCCGCATCCGCGACGGCGTAATCCTGGGAGCGCGTCCCGTCCGGTCGCCGAGGGATTTGCAACGTCCCGGCGTTGACCGCCTCCTCGGTGGACCGACAGATTCGGTCGAGCCACGCCACCGATTCGACGGGGAATCGGCCCACCGCGCTTTCCTCGCTCAACATCACCGCATCTGCCCCATCCAGCACCGCGTTCGCGACGTCGGTCGCTTCCGCCCGAGTCGGTCGGGGGGAATCGACCATGCTGAGGAGCATCTGCGTCGCCACGACCACCGGCTTGTGGGCCGCATTCGCGGCGGCGACTAGGCGCTTCTGTTCCACGGCCATCCGCTCCAGGGGCACCTCGATGCCGAGGTCCCCCCGCGCGATCATGATCCCGTCGGCCGCGTCGAGAATGCCGTCGATGTGCGCGAGCGCTTCGGCCCGCTCGATCTTCGCGATGAGCCCGACCTCGCCTTTTCCGAGGCGCTGCAGGCGAGTCCGGATGCTCCGGATCTCCGAAGCCGCTCGAACGAAGGAAAGGGCGAGGAAGTCGACGCCCTCGGAGAGGGCAATCTCGAGATCGTGGAGGTCCTTCCCTTCGAGCAGATCGGTCCGGAGGTGCGCCCTTGGGAGGAAGAGTCCCGCGCGGGAGGAGACCACGCCACCGTGCTGGACCTCGACGAGTACCGAGCCCTTTTCCGACCGGACCGCCGTCATTTCGATGGAGCCGTCGCCCAACAGAAGCGGGTCGCCGGCACGGACCGCGGTCCTCAGGTTCAGGTGGGGGACCGAAACCCGACGAGCGTCCCCCGGAAGACTCGAGTCGTCGAGCGTCCAGTGTTGTCCGTCGTCCAAGTGCACGGCACCCCCCGCGATCTCTCCGATTCGAATTTTCGGACCCTGGAGGTCCCCCACTGTTGCGATGTCCCGCCCGGAACGTTCGCCCGCGGACCGGAGCCACCGCAAGGTGGCCCGATGTTCCTCATCGGTGCCGTGCGAGAAATTGACGCGGAACGCGTCGACCCCCAGGCCGAGCATCCGGTCGATGACGGCCGGGGTTGCGCTCGCTGGCCCGACGGTGATGAAGAGTTTCGTTCGGCGCACAGCAGTTGAATCTCCCCGGCGTATTTGGAACGTGGGCTCGGCGGACCGGCGGGAGATTCCTTTAGTAACTGGGGCGAGGTCGCGGGCCGCAGCCCCGTGGTGTAGTGGCCAAGCATGCTGGCCTTTGGAGCCGGCGACAGCGGTTCGAATCCGCTCGGGGCTACCCGTCTACGCATCTGCCCGAGTCGGCAAGATTCGAGGCCCGCCCCCCATTTCTCCTACCTCGAACCCTTTGAGGGCCTGTCCGGACCGGCACGGTGCCGGGTTAGACTCCCATCGACCGATCGATGTCCGGGACCATCGTACCCCTGACAGGCAGGGCGAGTCTATCGGGGAGGCTTTCGGAGGTCGGAGTACGTGGAGGAACTTCGGGGCCGATAGCCTACAATCGATACCACCCGGCCGTCCACGCGGTAGAACACCCTCCAACCCGCGACGGACAGCCGCCAAATCCCCGCTGCATCTCGTACTTGTCGGATGTCGAGCATCGGGTCTCCACCCATCGGTCGAAATAATAGTCGCACGAGGGCCGCGATCACGCGGAGCTGCGTTTCCCGCGGGAGCAGATCGAGCTCGCGCTCGGCCGCCGGGCGATGCTCGACTCTGTACGCCGGGGGCACCTACAGTCCGAGCCGCTTGCGTGTCTCTTCGAGGGGGATGCCCGGACCTCCCTTCCGCATCCTCCGATCGAACTCTCGAATCTCCGCCTCCGTAGGCTCCTGGTCGATGAGGTCGAGGATCACGTCGTCGTAGCTCTCTCCACCTCGCTTCCGACTCTCGAGGAGCCGCCTCGTGGATTCGTGGACCTGGATGCTCGTAATCGTGTCTGTCGGCACGCCGAAATCTATGGGCTCCATAGACTTAAGTGTTTCAACCCTTCGTCCCTCCGCCACGGGGCGCACCAGCATAGACCGCCCGTCCCGGAAAGGTGGAACGGCACCCACGCTGTCGTGATTCGCATGAGTCCCGCTCGGGGCTACGTTCCCTGGCTCAGTCCGCCCGGGCAGTGCCCTCTCCTGGCAGAGGGCGACTTGCAGAAATCCTTATTCCAATTGGACCAATTGAGGTGGCATGCTCGCGGACCCGCCCACGACGATCACGGTCCCGACGTCCACAGCCCGTCGCCTCAAGTTGTACAAGACCGGGGGTCGGACTTACGCTGAAATCTTGGAAGAGTTCATGGACGCTGTCCCGCCGAGAGACTTTCTCGCGTGGGCCGAACATGAGCTGACGCGTCCCGCGATCTCGTACGGGACCGCCCGCCGGCGGCTCGGGCTCCCGGCTCGATAGATGGTCCCGGTAACTCTCAGCCCGGAGGGGTTTGCGTCGCTCCGCCGACTTCCGACCCTGCCCCGTACGAGGTTCGATCAGCTGCTGCTTCGGTTCCAGGGGTCGACCATCCTGCGCCTGCCCGGGGAGTTTGACACGCACCCCCTCGAAGGGGGCCGTGGACTCTGGACCCTGAAGGTCGGCGCGTACCGGGGCATCTTCCGCTGGGATGGATCGGAAGCGCGATTCATTCGGTTTGGACCTCGGTCGTGCGTGTATCGGCGGCTCCCAAAGTAGCTCCTGTCGCTCTGCTGAGCCCGGGGCCGCCCCCGATCCGGCGGTCTATCTGAGAGTCAATCCGAGGTCCAGTCCGATGAGGATTCACGCGCCTCAGGCGGCGCCCAGCTGTTCGCCGGCATTCGCTGCCGAATCCGGCCCGGGATAACGAAGCAACCGGCGTCGGACTCGAAGTAGAGCGGCCCTTCTCTGTGGCTTGTTCCGCGCACAAAGGCACCATCGTCGGGATTGATACCCATTCTGTCGTAAAGATGGGGTAGTCCCGCTCGGGGCTCCCCGGCTCGGCAGGGGTTCCCTTCGAGCCCGAATTAGTCATGACCACGCGAACCCTGCGAGTCCCGTCCGGCCGACCGTGGGGAAGGGGATCCAAAATGAACATCGAGGAAGAGGTGCTTGCCCTAGAGGAGAAGCTCCGTCTAGGCGACGCCAGCGCGGATCCGGATACTGGCGATATCTTCGAAGAACTGCTCGCGGATGACGTCCTCTTCGTCCAGTCGGAGAGCCAGAGCGTGAGCCTCAAGGCTTCCGTCGTGGCCGCACACCGTCCGCCCAGGAGGAAGACCTTCTCTTCGGTTCGGCTCAGCGAGGTAGTAGTCCGGGACCTCGGCTCGGCGGTCGCCGTTGCCTGCAGAACCGACTACGCCATCGGGGAGAGAGCCTTCGCCATGCGGAGCGTCCGCCTCTGGCAGAAGCGTGGCACGAGGTGGATGGTGGTCCTTGTCGCCCTCATCGGCACCCCCTGAGTAATCGCAATCGCGGCCCGCGTCCCTGAGCCGTGCGCGCGGCCCCCAGCCTACAGGTCGTAGACCTTCGACCGATGCGCGAACCGGGTAAAAGTTACCCGACCTTCGTCCAACTCGAAGATTCCCCGATAGTCCCCTACCCGCACCCTCCAGGCCGACTTTCCCCCTTTCAGGGGACGAATGTCGAGGCCAGGTCGGCGCCGCCGGGGGTCGTCCAGAAGCAGGACGAAGGTGTGGACGAAGCGGATCTGAATTTGGCGAGGCAGCCGAGCGAGCTCACGTTCCGCGCTTGCCTGGAGAAAGACTTCGGTCAACGATCAGAGTTTCAGGCGGCGTCTGACTTCGGCCAGCGGGACACTGGTATCCTCGTGAAGACGCCGATAGTGTTCCCGCCAAAACTGGGGTGGTGGGACCTCCTCCATCAATTCGTTCAGCACATCGTCGTACGTGGCATCGCCTACCTTGTACGACTTCAGCTTCCGCAGAGTGTCCGGGCGGACGGGTACGGTGGTTGCCGACGATACCATCCCATGGCGTCAATGGTGGCGACTTTCTTAACGCTTTGCGACCAGACTCTCCGAGACGACCCCGAGCCAGATGGTTCTTGGATCCATCCGCTTCAGCCTGAATTTGTCCGTGAATCCGCTCGGGGCTATCCCTCGGCGGAGCTCAGGTAAGCCCGGAGAATGGGCTCGACAAATCGGGGGAGTGGCCCCCTGGGCGCGTGCCCAAGCTCCTCCGTGGTCAACAATCGAGGTCGGACGCCGCGTCTGCCTCCAGAACGACCCGGCGTTGGGCCGACACTGCTTCCGGTGTTGCAAGGTTGGCCGTACCCTCGATCCGCGGGGAAAGTTGAAACACTGGGGTGAATTCGGGCGCCAAAGTGAAAGTCGAGCTCGGGCCCACGAACCGCGATCGCGATGCGAAGGTCGTCCAGTGGCTGTTGGAGGAGGGTCAGCCGGTCGTGCGTGCCGCGACCCTGGTCGACTTGCTCGGACGCGAGGAATCCGACCCAGACCTTCGGGCGACCCGCGCCAGAGTCACCCGAGTCGGATGGGCCCGCGACCAGCTCCGTACGCAAGGCCCGAAGGGGTTCTGGGAACTGCGTGAGCCGAAGAGTCTCAAGGGGTGGATTGACTTCCTCTACTACCCGAAGTACCTCTCCACGAATTGGAGAGCATTGGTCCTCGCCGACTTCGGCCTCGACGCCTCGGACCCGCGGATCAAGCGGATTGCCGAACTCCTGTTCGAGTTCAAGCTCCGGCTCAGCTCCCCGTTCAACTTCTTTCACGAGGAGGCTTGCGTAGTCGGGAACACGGCCCGAATGATGACCCAGTTCGGCTACGCCGACGACTTCCGAATTCGCAAGTTGTACGACTGGCTCCTCGAGGACCAGCGCAAGGACGGAGGCTGGAACTGTTCCCACGGGACGCCCGGAACACTGGACGTCTGGGAGCCACTCGCTGCATTCGCGTCGCTCCCCATGTCGAAGCGTACATCCGAGATGGAGGCCGCAATCTCGAAGGGGGCGGAGTTCTATCTCCGGCGCCGGCTCTTCAACGAAGGGCCACCTTACCCCCCTTGGCTCCGACTGCACTATCCGAATCACTACTACTACGATATCCTGGTCGGACTCGACGTACTTACTCAACTCGGGTTCGCAGGGGACCGGCGACTCCAGCCCGCCCTGAAGCTCCTTACGGAGAAGAGACGACCAGATGGAACCTGGCAAATCGACCGGTTGCATCCGGACGTTTCCGGGCCACAGGCCGCCCAGTATCGGAAGGGCGTTACCCCGCTCAGAATCGAGGAGCCCGGAAAGCCAAGCAAGTGGATCACGCTAAAGGCCCTCCGAGCGATGAAGCGGGTCCGCGACGCAGGATAGCCACGGAGTCCACCCACCGCAGTGGGCGTCCGAGTCCATATCGAACTCGGACCCCCGGAGTGGTGGCGTTCGCCGTGCGTTCGCCCCGGACTGGCGATTCATGCGGTGGGAGAAGGTCCACCGGTCCGTTACTGGCGACCGGGTCGGGTCCGCGCTCGACACGAGCCGTTCCGTCACCGGGCGACGGTCGGGTCAGACAACTTTTCGTCTTGCAGAGGGGGAGAGTTGGGTCCCCCTCTCAAAGCTGCGCAGGGGTCCGGAGACCTCCGATTCCGGCGGATCGGCGAACTTCTACGATAGGATTGCGCAGCAACTTGCGCCGGAATCCGGATGGGGCAGGAATCGGCTTGCTGCCCGCCCCGCTCGGGCTGCCGGTGATGGTTCTGCGCCCCTTCAGGATTGAGCGAAGCAGGTCGTCCCGCCGGTGCCTTGGTGTTCCGTCCCCCGGGCGGTGGTGTATCCCTTTTGGAGGGAACCGCAAACGAATCCGCTCGGGGCTAACGTTCGAATCCGACAGGGGCGAACCCATCACCGCCCTCCGTCCTACCGGGACACCGAAATTGGAAAGTCAGCCGGTTTGACTAGGTTGGCTATCGGGACCGCCAGTGTCTCCAGTTGGGCCCTCCCCCGAGGTGTTGAGTTTGAGGAGCTCCAGGAGGTGAAATTGGACGCCGGACCCTACTTGTCGGTCGTGCCCTCGACGCGCCCCACCGGAGTGTTCTGCTTCCGCGTGTAGCTGCCCTTAGAGACCAACATGGCCCCGAGGATCAAGAATACAACGAACAGAACTAACGCAATCAACCAGGAGTTCCGGTTCAGGTACAGCACGTAGCCCGCCAACCCGATCCCGACGAGGATGACGAACCCTCCGAGCACCTTCATCAGGCCGCCCCACTCGTACTCACCGTACCCCATCGAACCCACCTCAACCTGGTACCCAGCCTCGAGTTGAGATTAAGGCACCGCTGAATTCGAATTGAGCGAGGCATGGAGAAGCAGAGGCTGGTCGGACGGATGGTTCTCCGTCGGCAACCGGGCCGATTCGGGAGGGCCGGGCTGGCTAACTGGCTCGGAGGGGGCAGAACCACGCCGTCTGGGAGCGTGCGGTCCAAGAGGGACCTCCCTGCCAGGAGTGGTTCCCAGTCACTCGGCAAGAGCCGGCGAACCCGCTCGGGGCTACGGACGCCTGGGGGCATCGCCCCGTCAGGGTTCGAACTCCATTGCGGCTATCCCTTCACCCCTTCCGACTCCAGCCGGGGCGGCAAGGGTCCTGGCGCAAAACCATTCGCGATTTGGATTTTGGCCGAGGGCGGGCGGCCCGATCCTCTCCCGAGAATTCGATTGGGTCCTACCGTTCGTCGTGTATCCGGATTGTCGTGAAGGTGCAGACGAATCCACCCGGCACCATGGTTCGTCTGGGGGCGCGGTTGCCCCAAGATTCGGCATCCGGGGCCGGTGATTGCGACCGAATTCCCTCTCGGTTTCGGGAAAGACCGGCCCGCCCCTCGTCCTGCTGGGAACGCGGCGTTCGCCTCGCCCGGCCCGCGAGGACGATGGCGTCGAGCCCTACCTCCCGGGCCCGCGCAGGTCGGAAGTCGCTTTGGGAAGAGCTGTCGCCCGGGGCGCTTTCCGCTCCCCAGTCACGTCAGCGGGATCAAGTGGTAGGGACCCATCCCCGGCGCCTCGTCCTCGGCAATCGCGAGGACGTAGGACGGAGACCACGGCCGGGACGCGTGAAGGATGTACCGACCCTTGTAGGCACGCAAGTTGAGGTGCAACCCGGCGTAGCTCCGGATCGTATCGAACAGCGGCTCTTCCGGGCGCCCGATCGCCACCCCGTGCGCCCCCGCGCCCACGAGGTAAGCCCGGAGGGTGGAAGCGTACGAATCCGGGTCCATCGGGAATCCCGTCGCCCGCCCGATCGCGAGGTTCCCCTCGGCGTACCCGATCGAAAGCGACCGAGCGTGATCCTGCCGGGAGCGACCGATGAACGCCTCGAGGTCGGGAAGCTGGGCGGCGAATTCTTCCGGACCGGCGCGATGTACGGGTCCGGAGGGGCTCAGTTCCCGGGGAGGCACGAACCGGAACCCCATCGGCCCGGGGGCCTCCGCCGAGTGGATCGCGCCGGTCCAGGGTGGTCCGGCCTCTTTCGGCCCCGTCGTGACGACTGCGAACACTTGTTCCGCAAACGCCTCAGGAGAGATCGAATCGGAGAACGGTTTCCAGAGTTCCTCGGCGGTCAGACTCGGGGGGGGAGCGATGATGACGACCGCGTGCGAAGTGATCGCGGAGGCGATCATCGGCACGGTGAGCATCCGGACGACATCGAGCGGCACCGCCCGGTCCGCCTCGATCAGCGTGAGACCCCCGAGGGGGAGTCGGCCGAAGACCGCCGCGAATTCCGCCGAGCCCGGCCACATCGTCGAGGATGTCGGCTCGGGGTCGGGGTCGGTTCGGTGGCTTTGTAGGGGGTACCCGTGAGGGGCGATCGCGAAGCAGCGGAAGTGCCCCTCCGATACCGTGAATGGGTACTCCATCGACCGGCCCGACCGTCCGCGTAGTTTCGAGAACCTCAGAAGGCGCAACGGGCGCTCATCGAGCTCCGAAAGCTCGAGAGTGCAGGTGGCATCCGCCAGATAGTCGAGTTGGCTTCGAGCGCGATCGGTCGAGACGAGGACCAGGTGGGCCGACGACTTGGTCCAGGCCGAGAAAAGTTTGCGCTCGAGCTCGACCCGCGACGGAACCGTTCCGGTGTCCCTGTTCGGTATCCCGTCGGGGTCACTCGCGAGGGCCTCCCACGAGTCGAAGACAACGAGAGCGGGAGGAGCGGAGCTGAGCGCCCGGAGAGCCAGGTCGAAGAACCGGGGATACGCGACGGACGCGGACAGATTCCCGGCGGTCAATCCATTGTCGGAGCGAATTCCGGTCGGGACCGGAGGGTTGGGACGGTCGGAGGAAATCACTTCGACCGCTCCGTATCTCGAGGTCGCCCCGGAATGGCGGGCCATGACGTCGGCGTCCGCGGGGCGCGCGGTCAGGAGGGTCCGATGGCCGTTGAAGAGGTTGAGGAGGGAGAGCGAAAGCAGGGACTTCCCGGTTCCCGAATCGCCCCGGATCAGCAGGCTCGCGGGGCCCGGGCGTACGAGGAAATCCAAGAGCTCTTGGGGCACATCCAGCGAGAGGCTCATCCGAGAAACCCGGTCCCTGGACAGTGTCCGAACCGTAAAACCCTCGGTGAGGAGGAGGGCGTCCCCCCGAAGGGGAGGGAACCGACCGGGGGACCGGAGCGTCGGGTCGACTTGATTTATTTCACGACATACTTTCTACCTGCCGGGGCTTGGCCCTGGGCACGCGAGACCCAATCGGAAGCCGAGAGAGGGACCGAGGGGTGCTCCGGCCGGGCCTTGGGTCGATGGAGGCGCTCGGCAACATCCGGGCGGCCTATCGGCGGTTCGCCGAGGGTTTTCCTCACGGCCGCACACGGGAGGACCGCGAACTCTTGCTCATCGACTCGGGGAGCGCCCTCACCGAACTCAATGTGGCCTTCGTCACGACCCCTCCCAGCGACCCCCGCCGGACCGTGGAGCGGGCGGCGGAGTTCTTTCGAGAGCGGCCGCAGCGCTGGAGGCTGGAAGGGGACCAGTCGCTCCTGCCGACCTTGGCCGGCGCCGCAGAGGAAGCCGGCCTCACCGAGGTCGAGTCCCGCCCGGCGCTGACCGTTCCGATTCCCCTGGTCGGTGGCGCGGACGTGGGTGCCCGGCATCTCGTGAGAGCGGTAACGTCTCCCGAGGAGTCGAAACAGTTCGCGGACGTCCTCGCCCGGGGATCGGAGTTTCTTCCGCCCCCGGAGCTCTTCGAGGTGCCCTTCCATCGTCTCGCGCCACTGCGATGCTACATCGCGTGGGAGGGGCAGACACCCGTGGCCTGTTCCATGCTCCTTCCCGGAGCCTACTTCGGCGGAATCTATGCCGTGGCGACCTTGCCCTCCCATCGACGACAGGGACAAGCCCGCGCCCTGACCGTGGCCTCGCTCACCGATGCCGTCTCGGTAGGGTGTCGGGAATCCTGCCTTCAGGCGAGCCCGATGGGGCTCCCCCTCTACCATCGGATTGGATTCCGACGGTCGTTCGACGATGTCGTCTGGACTTCGCCGCAACGCTCCAGCTAGCACAGCGTCCAGCCGCCGAGCGGGGGCGACGTCTGCGCCCGCCGCGTGTTCGACCGCGCCCTGTCATGAGGTGGCGGAGCGCCGGTTTCGCCTCCTTCCAGCCGAGGTAGTTCGACCCGGTGATCCCCCACCGAAGGACCGTTCGGAGGGAGGTCCCGACCCGGACCATCGCGGGGCATCCCCCGCCACGACTTGAATCCGATCGGGACTAGATCTCAACAGCGTGCGACGAGGCCCCGACGCCGCGCGTCGACCCACGACGAGCCGCCGGTCGCTCGCCCTTCACGATCAATGCCTGTCGGATCGGTCTGTATCCTCGGACCCGAGGGTGGCGACCGCCCACTCGAAGACGCGTTTCGCCCGCTTTCCCATGTCGGTGGCCCGTGGGCCGGACGCTGGCTCGGCGCCATACTCCACCCGAGTTTTCGACTCCATGATTGAGGCGACCTGACGAGACGTCACTTCGACGCCTGCCACGCCGGTTTCTCGGAGAAGGTCTACAACGCCCCCGTGATCCTCCCCGCTCCAAACTTGGCCGAGTTTTGCGCAAGTGACGGCATCGACCGACGCAATGGTGAGATGGACCGCGCAGAGACCGACCGCCTCCCATCGATGATGCTCGAGCGCCACGGCCATCTGCCGCTCCTGCTGCCGAGCTCGGCTCAGGTAAACGGCGGATCGACTCTTCGGGAGATTTCTGACTCGAGCCATCGATGCACCTAGATTTCGATGAGAATTCCCTCTCGTTGGATTGCCTTGAGAAGTTCGGTGTTCGCACTCCGTCGGACTTCCGAGGTGGTCATGACGATGGGCGAGAGAGGGTTCCCGTACTTCCGCCACAGGCCTGTTCGTAGGTGGGCGAGCTGGTCGCGCACGATTTCGGCCGACTCGGCGGTTCGAGTTTCGATGAATAGATCGATGTCGCTGTCGCCACGCTCTTGACTCCGTGGGATTGACCCGAACAAGGCCGCCTGCTTGACCGGCAACCCGTGGAGCATTTGGGCGAGTTCCCGGAATAGGTCGGAGGGAATTCGAGCCTCCTCCTCGAACAGGCGCTGAATCGGGGCTGCCCAGACATGGTCCTGGTTCCATCGCCAGGTGAACGCCTTGCCGGCGGCTTCCGAACGTGCGATGCCTGAATCTTGCAGGTCATTCAGCACCCGGGCGGTCTGAGCGGTCGAGACGTTTGCCTCCCGTGCAACTTCGCGTCCGGTCAACCGTCGGGTAGAATTCTTCCAGAGCGCGCGGAGGACCCGCAGGTGGGTCGGGCCTGAGAGCACCAGGTCGAGCGAACGATGGAAACGCATTGATTGTATCACTTACAGACATCATGTCCCATATATGACTCATGCTCTCCTTCCAGCTTCGCCCGGGGCTAGCTCCGATTGCCTGCCCGTCTGCAGCCGCTTGGGATGGAGTTCCGCGCCGGAGCAGCCGTTCAGCAAGGGGTGGGTTTCCTAAGGTGGCGGTGGGCGTCATCTCGCGCGACCCGCAGGCCACTCGCGGTCGGTCATCGACCGCGCGCGGCCTTCGTGAATGTCGCCCGTCCACGGTCACCCTCGCGAACATTCCGGGGGTGATTCCGCCCTCGGAGCCAGAATCCTTGTTTCAGCCGCCTTGCCGGCAGCCATGCTTGACCACGGGAACGCCTACGCCCTGACGGTACGCGATGTGAAGAACGTTGGCGTTGAAAGCGTGTCGGATGTTCCAGTCCTGAATGGCGGCGCTCCGCTACGAGGTTCTGCCCGCGCCGGCCTCGGCGTTAGCCCGCGCCGGTGGACGGCGGCCCGCGAACCCGCTCCGCGGCCGGTATCCAAGCCCCGAGGAGGGGCTACGCCGTGAGGGTGCCTGCGGGCCGGGTAACCGAAGTGGTTCCCGGGTGGGCGGGCGCCCTACTCGTGGGGGCTGGTCAGGGCCTCAAGTTCGTACAAATTCCCCTTTAGGCGGGAGTACGGTGCGACCCGCATCGGACAGTGGACTCTCATGGTCGCTGAGCTGGAAACCCTGCAGCGTTGGTTCACCTATCTTTCCGTCGCCCGCCGTGGATACTTCGATACGTTCGCGAAGCTTCCGACTGCGGAGCTCTCCCGCGACCGAGGAGCGTCGTACCCCTCGCTCCTCGACATCCTGGCGCACTCCCAGGGGGCGCTGTACTTCTGGATACGGAACTGCTCTCCGGAAGCCTTCCCCCCCCCGGAGCCCGACACGGGAGAGCCGCCCACCGTCGCCCAGTTGAAGGAGTTCGAGACGTACCTCCAGGTCCACGTCCAGCGGTTCATGGTCGGGCTGCACGAGGCCGACCTCGGTCGCACGATCGCGAGGCCCGAGGGGCACGGGTCGGACCATGATTGCTCGATCCCGATTCGGGAGGTCCTCTGGCATCTGGTTGAGGAGGAACTCCAGCACCTCGGTGAGTGCAACGCCCTCCTCTGGCAGATCGATGTCGACGCGCCGGTGTACGATTGGATCCGATGGGCGCACGATGCCGGCCGAATCCAGGATCGTCCCCCGAAGTGAGGGCCGCAGTCGGGATTCGAGGACCGCGAGACCATTCCGGTCGGCTTCCTTCGCGTTGGTTGATGTCTTCGGGGCTTTGACCCGCCGAGATCGACCATCCGAGCGAGGTGTTCGGGCGGGGACCACGGAGGCGGTCGCCGTGGGACCTCGGTTGATCCGTGGAGGACTTTCGCTCGCGCTAGTTCGGGTCCCGGCGAGGTCGTCCCCGCGCGTACTCCCGCTCGAGGGCCCGCCCGAACCTTGCCCAGTTCGCCGCCACGGATCGCTCCCAGGCGGACTTGGCCGGGTTCCGGATGCCGACGCCGTCCGGGCGCCGTCGTGCCCGAATCGTCAGTAGGGTCCGATCCCCCGGAAGTTTCGAAAGCCGATAGTCGACCGAGATGGCGCGATCGCTCCCTACCGACTCGGCATGCCAACCGTTGGGAGGATCGAGCCGGATGACCCGCCGCAGCCAGATCCAGCCCGTCCCGGTGTCATACAGATCCTCGAGGACGACGGACCGGGTCGAGCGACGGAGAATCCGTCGACGGTACCCCTCGCCGGAGTAGCGGGAATCCTTCGAGGTGTAGTCGGTGCACCATCGATACGCGAATTCGAGAGGGGCTCGGAACGTCGCTCGAACCTGGTAGCGGGCGACGGGTACGCGCTTCGACATCGGATCCTCCCCCCGGGCGGAAGTCTCCGGAGAGAACGGGAGGAATTGAGGTACCTTCCGCGGAGGGGGGCCCCCGACTCTACCGGGTCGCGCCTTCACTCCATCGAAACATGCCGGTCGGAGGATCGATAGCGGCGGGGAGGCTGCCAGAGTTCCATTCGATTCCCCTCAGGGTCCTCCGCCCACCCGAATTTCCCGTAGCTCGACTCCTCAATTTTCGGAGAGACGGGCACGCCCTCCTCCCGGAGCTGGCGGAGAAGCCGCTCGAGGTCCGCGACGCGATAGTTCACCTGCGCGGTCGGCTTCCCGGGTCCCCAGTTGCGGTCGCCCTTCGCCATGACCGCCCAGAGCGTGTTCCCCACGCGCTTCCCGCTCCGGGGGCTGACCCACCGGAACACGGCGACCTGCTGCTCGACCGAGAGCCCGAGATGGTCCCGATACCAGTCGGCCAGCTTCTCCGGTCGGCGGGACCGGAGAAAGATTCCTCCGATTCCGATAACCCGTCTCCCGCGTCGTCGAACGGCTGCCGTGTGGTGCTCTCCCCCGCGGGTCGATATCTCGGCACTTGCCATAAGTCCGGTAGAGGAGGGGCGACTCCGCTCCCAACCGCATGGGCAATCCTCGAGGCGGGGCCACCCCCTTCCTGGGGACCCGAGACTCGCCCCTACGGGGCGTCCGCCATCCCCGAATTCACGAGCCCGAGTCGAGCGCTCGTTCGGTCTCGGAGAGGACGCGGTCCGCCTGCTCGACCTGAGCGGAACGGAGGAGCGCAAGGGAGCGTCGGAGCCCCTCAACGACCACCGGTTCCACGGGCGAATTCGCTGGGAGGTCTCCAATGCGGCTCGTGAGTCGATGCGCTCGGTCCAAGACGGCCCGGCGGCGGGTATCCTCCGTCTCGAGTCGGCCCGCACCCGGTGCCCCCGCGGTCTTCGGAGGTTCGCCCGCCCGCGCAGGTCCTTGGGCCGACATGGCCATCGATTTGCTCTCCGGGGCAGCCACCGCGGAAGGGCGCTCCCGTCGTCGGTGAAAGTTAAGCACGATGGCCGCGAGGACGAAGCCCCCGGCCACCGGGAGCGCCAGGTTCGCGTGAGCGATTGGGCCGGGCGGGTCCCCGTTCCCCCCGACTGGAGGGGGATCGGGGACCGCGGCAGCCGCCGTGAAGTTCGCGACCTCCACCGTCTTCCCGGCGAGGGAAACGGAGGTGTTCGCGAGCGACCCAGAGTACCCGGTCGGACCCGAGTGCGACCACCCCAGGAACGCGAACCCGGTCCGGGCGACCGCGGCGATCGGAACGGGGTCGCTCGCGTTGTACCACCCGGATTCGGGTAGGGTCAGTCCGGCCCCGGAAGGCGTTGCCTCGACCAGCAGGAGGTACTGGACCCGGTAGTCGACCGCCAAACCGACCGGAGCGGAACCCACCGCGACGGTGGCGGGGGCGAAGACGACTTCCCGTCCTCCGCCCGGGAGGCCCTTGGCCGGGCTCGCAACGACCGGGTAGCCGCCGGCCGGGAGGAAGAACGTCATCTCGGGAGTTCCGCTGGTCTCGAACTCGTCGGCGACCGACACGAACCATCGCGCCCCCGGGGCCAGCCCCGTTTCGGTGACCGTCACCGGCACCGAGGGAGCCGAGCGACTCTCGATGAGGAGCAAGCCTACGGCTGGAACCGACCATGCCACTGGGAGTCCGGACGGCCAGTAGCTGGCCACCGGCTCCGAGGTCGTCCCGTTCCAAGCCCACGACTCGGCGGTCCCGGCCGGGTATCCCGGAATCGATCCGGGGGCGATCTGAATCGCTGTGGAGCTGTTGGCATTGACCACAAAGAGGTCCGTTCCCCCGGAAGTTCCGGACTGGGTCGCCTCCATCGCGTACACCCCGCCGACCCCGCCCGAGGGTTGGAGAGACTGCATCGTCCCGTGGAGGCGGGAGAGGAGTCCGCTGAACAACGTGTAGGACGGCCGAACGTCGGACGTCGCGTTCTCCCAGGACCCCGGGTTGGTGAATCGGACCGCGAACGTGTCGATGTTGGAGACGTTCAGCTCGAGGGCCTGGACAACCTCCGCTCCGAGGAAGACGGCGTCCGGGAACCCTTCCACGTACGGAGTGTAGGTTCCGGACAGGACCGCCGAGCCCAGCTCGGTGACGAAGAGGGGAAGCGTGCTGCAACGGCCGCACGACGCGTTCATCGCCGCCCGGTCCACGGGGATCCGGCTCGTGAGCGAGTTGGTCCCGTTCAACGTGGCGAGGAAGCCCGGAAGGGACGCGTTGCGGGGCCCGATCCCGGCCGGATAGGTGTGGATGGCCAGTCCGGCGATCCACGGGCCGTCCAGCGAAGCGACCGCCGTCATCCACGAGCTCTCGACCTTCCCGCCCAGCCCGACGCCGGGAAGTCCGATGATGCGGATGGCGGGGTCCACGGCCCGCATCGCCTGGCCGTAGGCGAGGACTTCCTCGGCGTACGCTTGCGGCGTCGGGGCGGGCAACTGGGTGCGGTTCCAGGACGCCCACGGAAGGCCGAAGTGGTGCCAGAGCGCCGGTTCGTTCCCGATCTCCCAATATTCGGGGTGGAATCCGAGGGTCTGCTCGGTGTAGGTCACAAGCTCCGCGGCGAAAGCGGAGGAATTGATCTCGCCGGGGACTTGGAAGATCGCGTGGCAACCGACCGACCGGCAGAGGGCGATGAACGCGGTTTCGTTCGACGGGGCCGGGCCGGGGAGCGTCAGGTGGCCGTGCATCAGCCCCGCGATCGGGTCGTACCGATCTCCGAATCCACCCCCGGGCCAGACGAGGAGGCGGGCCGGCGTCGCCCGGATGAAATCGGACTCGTTCGTCACGATTCCGGAGTCCACCGTAACCGTGGAGCCGAAGAAGTCGGAAGGGAGGGGCGCGGCCGGTCCGGAGAGGGAGAAGTTCACCGGGGTCCCCGATGTCGAAACGGCGGGTACGACGGCGGACAGCGGGAAGGATGCCGAGGGGTGGACCGCTCGGGGAACCGCTGGAGATCCCGCGGCGGAACTGGAAAGCGGCGGGACGGAGAGGAGGAGGGCGATCCCGATCGTGGCGGCCAGGAGGAGCAAGCGAGCCGGGGCAACCCCGAACCGGCGACCGGTCCGCATCTCGCTCGGGTGGAGCTTGGTGCACGGGGAGGCGGGTACCCGAGCGCGGCCAGTTGGCCGATGGAGGTCGGCTGGTCCACCTCGGACCGACTCCCCGCCCGGAAGGTCGACTCCCGCGGTCATCAGTCGGAGAACTCCGGGGCGTTTCCGGGGAGGATGGTGCCCAGCGACTCGAGGTAAAAGTACGACTTGAACACCCAGAGGACGGGCCAGGCCAACGCCCAACCGATCTGCTTGAGGAATCCCCAGCGGATCAGGAACGCCGCGATGACGAGGACCCGGGGGACGAAGAGGAGGCTCATCAGCACCAGAACCCGGACGAGGTCGAACGGTAGGACGGTCAGGGAAAGCGCGATGGCGAAGACGAGAACGAGGTACTTCCGGGCGCTGCGGACCGCGAGCCAGAGCCACCAGTAGAGGCTGGCCGCGCCGCACTCCAGGGCGCCGAAGACCGCTCCGTAGTGGTAAGCGTGCGAGAAGAAGCCGCCCCGATTCCAGCGGATCCGTTGCTTGAGCAAACTCGGGAGGGTGCTCGGTGTGTCCTCGTAGGCGAGGGAGGTGAGCTCGAGGCGCATCTTGTATCCGAGCCGGAGGAATCGAATCGAGATTTCCGCGTCCTCCCCGTTCCAAGGGACCCATCCGCCCGCGGCGAGGAGCCGGTCCCGTCGGAAGGCGCAGAAGTTCCCGGAAAGGACCTGGAGGGTGCCGGTGACGAGAAGCGCGCGGCGGAAGAACGCGTGGTTCCACATCACCTCCATGAGCCGGAACCGGGCGATCCATCCGGTCCGGCGGATCGGGAGAATTCGTCCCTGGACCTCCCCCATGTCCGGGTCGGAAAAGTACGGGATGATCGAGGCGAACCGGACCACCGGCGTGTCGGCGTCGATCCGGAGGACCACGTCGCCGGTCGCTTCGAGGAGCGCCCCGTTCAGCGCACTCGACTTCCCGCCGTGGACGAGGTCGAGGCACCGACCGGTCGCGTGGCGGAACGATTGCATCGCCGTTCGGGCGACCTCCGCAGTCCGGTCGGTGGACCCGTCATTGCCGACGATAACCTCGACCGGGCCCGGGTACTCGGCGGCCGCCGCGTCGACGCGGGCCAGCGTTTCCGCGATGGTCGCGGCTTCGTTGTACGCCGGGATGATGATCGAGACGGGAGGATGGAATGCTTCCA
Organism: Thermoplasmata archaeon; assembly: GCA_022750415.1. Lineage (GTDB taxonomy): Archaea > Thermoplasmatota > Thermoplasmata > Lutacidiplasmatales > UBA184 > Lutacidiplasma. The sequence goes on along the minus strand of JAKIVT010000004.1, from coordinate 36,545 downwards.
AGGTGGGGCGGGTCCGCGCCTCCTTCTGCTCGGTCCGGAGATAGAGGAAGAGCCCGTAGACCCCGAAGAACACGACGCCGAGGGATGGGATCAGGAGCAGGAACGCGACGCGAATGACGGTGTCGGTCGCCGTGAGCCAGATCGGGTAGAGAAGAAACACGACGCCAATGGCGGTGACGACGCTCGCCCCCAAGCAGACCGCGAACGAGACCCGCGTCGACCGGTCGTGCCGCTCCGGCGTCACGAGGAGGGGGCGCGGTCGGCTCGCGAGGCGGAACAGGGCGACGGTGTAGAACGCACCCCCCAACAAGGACCGGGGAATCAGGCTGTACGCGAGCGACCAGTGCCAGGACGCGAGGGCGACGTCGAGCGAGGCCGCGGCGAGGATGTAGAGCCCCATGTAAACGAGCGGCCGAGTCCGCTCTTGCACCGAGCAGCGCACCGCATCGAATTCGAGGCCGGCCACCATGCTGAGGGTCCCGAACAGCGAGAGGAAGAGAAGGAACACGAAGTCCGTCGAGACCTCGAAGCGGACGGGTCGAGGCCACATCCCGATCGTCGCGAGCCACTGCTCGAGGAGCCCGAACCCCCCGAACAGCCACGGGCTCAGGAGGAGGAGCGCCCCACCGAGGAGGGCGAACGTAACGGTGAACTTCCAGGCAAACCCACGGAACGCGGGAGGCGCCTCCGACCGGACCCCCGTAAACACGGAGTACGTTTCGCCGGTCAAGGGGGCAAGTCGGTGGCCGCCGTCGAGCGACCGCCGGAGCCGGGCGATGGCCCAGGCCAGAAGAACTCCAATGAGGACCAGGAGGCCGGCGAGACCCCAGGGCCACTGATCCCAATTCAGCATGGTCCGACCTTCGACTACGTTCCCGGGTGGGTTCCTCGCATCTCGTCGGACCCGGGGCTGGCGAGGTCGTCGATGGGGGCGCTGGCGCAAGACGGATGCATACGCATTCGCTCGAAGCGAGCGCCTACTTAATGGTCGCCATTTCGGCCGAGGTCAATCCGACCGGTGCGCTGGGACCGAAGTTCTGGTGTAAGCGGGTCACCCCGTCCGTAGGCCCCCTCGAAGCGGGCCGCGTGTCGCCGCTCCGACCGGCCCCGGAAACGCCGAATGGAACTCGGATCACGGCGTCCGAGGGGCGAGCCGGATTCCGTCCGGCGATTCCTGCGTGAGCCCGTCGTCCCGGCATTGCTGGAGGATTCGGTTCAATCCCGCCAGCGAGATTCGATGCCCTCGGCGTTCGAGTTCCTCGAGAAGTTTCCGCCGGCGGATCGGCGTCGGGGTGGCCCGGAGAATCGTGAGCACGGGCGCAAGCAGGCCGGGCGCGACGCCCGGATGGACCCTCGGCAGTGCCGTTGGCGAGGGCTCTGGGGCCATCCAATCCGTTCAGGCTCGGGGAGCCAGATTACGAGGAGGTCTCCCCCGACACCGCATCGAGCGCAAGCGGGCGCTCGAAGATCGGGCCCGGCCCTTGCGTTCCGATCCGGGGTGTCGGCCGGCGGGCGAATCGGCGGTCGGCTGTCAAGAGAGAAACCGGAACGTCTAAGCCCTGAGGGCCATTCCTGCGCCTGTTGAACCAGGGGGAACCCTCCGTTCGACAGTCACGAACATGGGAGAGGGAAAGCCGGCCAGCGAAGGGACCCGCGAGCACCCCTGGACCCTCAAGACCCCGAGCGGTGCCTCCGAATTCGTCGCCTTCCGGGATCCGAGCCTCGACCCGCCCGCCCTCGTCGTCCAAGTCGGCAATACCGAGCTCCGGTACCAGCTGCGCTGCATCGACGACCTCGCCGCCGCGTTGAAGAGGCACGGCGACTGGATGCCCCTCGGGAGCGCCGACGAACAGAAACCCGCGGCCGACGGGACCGTGGAAGCCTGGGGTCGGTCCCCGAAGAACCCCGTCGGTGGCTGGTACGGCCTCAAGAAAGGCCTCCGTGGCCGATTTGGAAACTACGTCCCTCCGGTCCTCGAAAAGCTCGGCCTCGCCGAGGTCGAACACAACCCGAAGGGCAACCGGATGCGGGCCCGCCCGTAGGGCGGGCGCTCCCCCAGGAATCCCGCCCGAGGCACGCCGGTTTCAGACCCTAGCTGCCGACGGGTGCGTCGCACCCTCCAAACGACACCCTAATACCCTAGGGACCCCCAATTTCACCCAGAGGGCTCGGATCAGCCCCCGACGTTTCGGGCCATGAGTTCTGCAGTCCGCCTCCCGGCCGAACTTCGCGAGTTCCTCGCCTTGCCCGGCCCGCAGACCCTCCTCGTCCGGGGCCCGCCAGGGTCCGGAAAATCGACGCTGTGCCTTGCGCTCCTCGAAGCGTTCGCGGGAGAACGCGTCCTCGTCACCAGCCGCGTGTCCCAAGGGGAGCTCCGCCGGGAGTTCCCGTGGATCGGCGAGGTTGGGGCGGCCGCGATCCATTTGGTCGACGCGAGCGCGACCGACCCGCCGTACCGCGGGGGGTTCGCGACCGCAACGGGGACCGCGATCCTGGAGGACGGAGAGCCGACCGAGCGCCAGGCGCTCGCGGAGTTCCTGATGCTCCCGTCGCCGGTGCAGGATGCTTGGAGTCGGCTTCCGAACGACCGGCCCTCGGTCGTCGTCATCGACTCTTGGGACGCCCTCGTCGAGCAGTATCTCGGGATGCGGAGCCACCAGGGACCGGACTCGCTCGACCGGGCCGAGGTCGAGCGGATGCTGCTCCGTCGGATGGGTCGGTCCCGCTCCCACCTCATTCTCGTGCTCGAACGGGAGGAACAGTCCCAGTTGGACTACCTCGTCAACGGCGTCGTCGTCACCCGGCGCGAGTTGACGGACGACCGGCTGGAACGGTGGCTCCTCCTTCCGAAGCTCCGCGGAATCCGAGTGGCGAACTCGTCGTATCCGTACACCGTCGAAGGGGCGAAGTTCCAATGCATCGAGCCGGTCCGAGCGAACGTCGACCTTCGGGGCGGCGAGATCGACCCCGAGCCCGACCCGATTCCGCATCAGCTCTGGCCGGGGTCGAAGAGCTTCGCGGAGAACTTCGGCCGACTTCCCCTCGGGAAGATGAGCCTCCTGGAAGCGGACGAAGACCTCCCCGACTCGGTCCTCCAGCACTTGCTGCGCCCGGTAATCGGGCACACCATGCGCCGGGGCGGGCACGTTCTTCTCGTTCCCGCCGCTTCGCTTTCGGCGGAAGAGATCTGGGCCGGCATCGACGGAGTCGTGCCCGCGGAACAGCTCGCTCGGGCCTTCCGGGTCGTCGACGTCACCCGGGACCTCGGCCCCCGGGTCGCGGCGACCCGACCGGAGCTCGCGGGCTCGGTCGTGGCGCCGAGCACGTTGATCCCCTCGGCCTCCAACCCGGAAGCGCGGGACGCCGAATTGACGAGCTGGCTCAAGGGAGACGGTTCCGGGTCGTTCCCGAGCCTCGTCGTGCTCTACGTCTCCGGGCTCGAGTCGTTGGCAGCCTCCCTCCGGGTCGCGATCACGCCGGACATCGCCGCCACCTTCCTGGGCGGCCTCCAGGCGACCCTTGGCGGGGCGAACTTGCACCTCATTGCGATCGCCCGACCGGACACTCCGCTCGCCAAGCCGATTCGGTCGCTCGCCGCCCTCCGCATCCGGCTCCACACCCGCCTCGGACGGGTCTTCCTCTACGGTTCCAAGCCGTGGACCCCCGGCTTCGTGTTGACCGAGGCGTCCGACGGGGGACCCTACGACCTGTTGCGAATCGTCTGAGCGAGGGTCCCGGGCACGGACCCACCCCCGCCCGGGGCCTGCCGGGATCGCGCGGTACCCCACCGGCCACCCGAAAGGGTTTATCCGCCCGGCCGAGCATTCGAATCCGACGACGACCACGGGGAGGGTCGCCGTCCAGAGTGGATGCCGACACCCCGGTTCCTGATTGTCGAAGACTCGCCGGTGGTCCGTCTGGCGATTCGCCAGACCCTGAAGTCCGGCGGGGTCGCCGACGAGGCGATTGCGGAGGCGGAGACCGCGAGCAAGGCGATCGAGCGGTTTGAGCAGGACCACCCGGACGTCGTCTTCGCGGACATCACGCTCCCCCTCGGCACACCGGTGCGGAGCGCGGGCGACGGATTCTTCGGGTTCCTGGCGGCCTCGCCCTCCCCCCTCGACGGAGGGCTCGAGGCGGCCCGGTACATGATGGCGCGGAAGCCGCAGTTGAAGCTCATCGTGTGCAGCGGCAACCCGCCGGACGACCCGAGGGTCCGGGAGCTCGTCAAAGCGGGCGCGTACCACGTCCTCACGAAGCCGCTCCAACCCTCGGAGCTTCGCAAACTCCTCGCTCGCCTCCGGGACGAAACCTAGCTCGGGCGGTCCGGCCCCCACGCGTCGTCGAGACTCACGCCCCCGGTGGGCTCCGTAGGGCCTTCAACACCTCTCGGAATTCGGGCTCGACCTGAGCGACCAGTTCCCTGGCGCGGTCCGATCGCCCCGCCCGACACGCATTCTCGATGTCGCGGGAGATCTCGGCGAGTCGGGTCGCCCCGACCTGCGCGCTCGTCGACTTCAGGGTGTGCGCCGACCTTTGCACTTCGTCGAGGTCGCGCCGGTCGTCGGCCGCGACGAGGGCCGTCACGAGCTCGGCTCCGTAGGTTCGGAACGATTCGAGGAGCTGCGGGACGAACGTCGGATCCCCCCCCGCGATCTCCCGAATCGCCACCCACGCATCCGAGTCCAGCACCGCTCCGCGGTCCCCACGGTTTGGGAGGGGACCGAGCGGCGTGGGGTCGGCCCCCCCAGAGGGAGCAACCCAGGCAGGGTCCCGCCCGGAGCCGGACCCGGTTCCAGTTGCTGCGCGGGGTCGAATTCGAAGGAGGACGCGCGGTCCGGAAGGTACCGGCCACGTCTCGACGATGTAGCGCACGCTCGTCTTTCGGCCGTCGGCCCGTTGGACCACCCCTTCCCCCCAGGCGGTGATCGGGCCGGGTCCGGTCGCCGGGCGGCCGCCCACTCGCCCCACGCGGGTCACGGCGTCGCGAACGAGCGACGGGAGGTCGACGGGAACCTTCTCCGACCAATCGAACAGCCGCCGCCACGTGCGATTGACGCGTCGGAGGCGATCGGCCTCGAGGACCGCGACCGCCTCGGAGAGGGTGTCGAGCTCCGAAAGCTCCTCGGGCTCGACCGGTCTCGGGTCGGCCAGTCGTGCCCGGGACGCTCGGAGGACGACGGCGGCACGCACCACGCCCCCCAGGTACCCGCGCGCGGTCAGCCCCTTCACCTCGTATTCCTCGGCCCCCTCCCCGACGGCCCTGCCGACGAGTTCGGGGTCCTCGGTCCCGGAGAGGACGACCACTGCCGTCCGCGGGTCGGCGGCCCGGATCGCGTGGAGCCCCTCGAACCCCTGGCTGTCGGGGAGGCCGAGGTCGAGGAGGAGGACGTCGGCGTGCCGTTCGCCCAGGAGGGCCAGCGCCTCGGAGATTCGGGTGGCGCGGCGGAGAACGAACTCCCCCGCTGGCTCGCTCGCCAAGGCGAGTTCGACGAGACGGGCATCGCCGGATTGGTCCTCGACGAGGAGGACCTCGAGGGGGCGGGGAGGCATCGCGCGCCTCCGTTCGGGTCAGGCGCCCGGAAGCTCGGCGGCCGAGAACCAGAAGCTCTCGATCTGGCGGACGATCCCGCGGAACGCCTCGAAGTCGACGGGTTTGCGGATGTAGACGTTCGCGTGGTGGTCGTACGCGCCGACCACGTCTTCCTCCGCGCCCGATGAGGAGAGGATGATCACCGGGATCCGCCGCAGGTCGGCGTCCGCCTTGATCTCCCGGAGGACTTCCCGCCCGTCCTTCCGGGGCATGTTGAGGTCGAGGAAGATCATGCTCGGTCGCGGGGATCCCGAATATTTGCCCGTCCTCCGAAGGTACGCGAGGGCCTCGACGCCGTCGGGAACGACATGCAGCTCGTTCGAGATCCGACTGGTCCGCATCGCCTCGCGGATCAGACCGGCGTCGGCAACGCTGTCCTCGGCGACCAGGATGTGGACGGTCCCCGCCTCGGGGCTCCCGGTACGGGTCATCGTCAACATCGGAGAACGGTCCCGCCTTTCAAGAACGTTGTGGCGCGAATCCGCATCGGTCCCGAGCCCCTCGAACGCCTCAGATCAGCTCCTGCAGCCGTTCCTGGATGAGCGACTGCGCCCGCTCGGCCATCGAGACGTCGTGCTCGGCCACGGCCGGAGCCGTGGACAGGGTCGGATGGCCCCCACCGGTCGAGAGGGTAAACCAGAAGCGCGTACCGTGTCCGGGCCGGCCCGTGCTCTCGACGCCGATCTGACCTCCGTGGCGCTCCACCACCCGCTTGCAGATCGCGAGGCCAATCCCCGAGCCCGGGTACTCCTCCCGGGTGTGGAGCCGCTGGAACATCAGGAAGATCTTCGCCTGGTACTCGGGGGCGATGCCGATCCCGTCGTCCTGGACGGAGATTCGCCAGACCGCGCCCTCGCGTACGGCCTCGACCCGGATGTGGGGGGGGCCGGAACCGTGGAACTTCAGCCCATTTCCGATCAGGTTTTGGAGGAGCTGGACCAACTGCCCCCGGTCGCCCTCGACCTTCGGGAGCGGGCCGTGCGTCACCACGGCGCCCTTCGCCGCGATGGCCGCCTCGAGGTTGCCGACCGCCTGGTCGAACACCTCCTCGACCGCGACCGGTTCGAACGGCTTTCCCCGGGTTCCGACGCGGGCGAAGGCGAGCAGGTCGTCGATGAGCTGCCGCATCCGGACGACCCCGTCGTGGGTGAATCGGAGGTACTCCTCCGCATCGCTGTCGAGCTTTCCGGCGTACTTCTCGCCGAGAAGCTGCGTGTAGCTGCCGACCATCCGGAGCGGCTCCTGGAGGTCGTGCGAGGCGACGTACGCGAACTGCTCGAGGTCTTTGTTGGACCGGGCGAGCTCCGCGGCCCGGAGGGCGAGGGCCTCCGTCAAGGCGTCCCGCTCCGTGAGATTGCGAAGAAACACCGCGACCGGGCCGGACTTCGAGCGACCGACCGGTTCGGCGGTCACCTCGACCGGCACCGTTGCGCCCATGCGGCTCTTCGCGGGAAGCTCGAGCCTCCGTCGCGGTTCCCCCGACTGGAGCCCATCGAGGAGGTTCGCGAGGGCGGCCCGCGACTCCGCCACGAAGAACGCGGAGAGGGGCCGGCCGAGGACTTCCGACACTTCGTAACCGAGGACCGGCACGACGGCGCCGTTGGCATACCGGACCATCCGTTTCTCGTCGAGAACGAGGAGGACCCCGGGAACCATGTCGACGAGCAGGGGGTACGGTGGGGCGACGGCGAGATCCGGCTCCGGGCGGCGGAACAAGGAGAGGCCGAACGCCCCGAGCAGGAGGACCGGGAATCGCACCACGGGTCGCGGCCCCCGGGGTGGACCGTGCCTTCGATGGGGAGGGTCGCTCGCATCCGTTGGGGGAAGGGAACCGGCCCGCTCCCGAACGCGCGGGGTTTCGGGACGACGGAGCCCGATCCCACCGACGGGACGGGAATCCCTCGCGAAGGGCCTCCGGACCGAACGGAGCTTCCGAGGAAGTTCCGAACCGGGCGCGCCCGTCATGGGCTCGCCACGACGGCCTCTCCCCGCGGTTCTTCTCGGGGGACGGCGGAGACTCGGAAGGTGCGCCGCAGGGCTTCCGGAGGGAAGTACGCGAACAGGGCCAGGAGCGCGGAGCCCGCGTCCAGCAGGGCCTTCACGAGACTCCAGACCTGAAACCCAACGCCCGCGGGCGGGGTGTACGACGCGGCGCCGAAGAACACGAAGAGGGCGGCGCTGACCATCGCGATCCGGTACCGGAGCGTTCGATCCTGGGTTCGGCGGATCAGGGAGAAGTACAGGATGCCCGCGATCACCTCGGGAAACACGAGGCCTAGGATCACCGCGGCGAAGACCGGACCCCCGAGCGGGTGCGCATAGGTCATGATGGGGCCTGCGGCGTTCAGCGCGACCCCGTTCGGGCCGCTCGAGACCACCCAGTAGAGCGCGATGGTGTAGAACGCGGCGTAGAACGCCGAGATCTCGAGGAGGTGGTACGTTCCGGTGTAGATGTAGAGGAGATACCCCACGAGGCCCCAGAGGATCAGGCAGTCGCCCAGGACGGTGAGCAGGTAGAGGGTGAATCCCAGAGCGAACGTCAGCCACCCGACCGAGTAGAGGATCGCCGTGAGGCCGGCGATCACGCCCGTCCCACCGAGCCCCCACCACCAGATTGCGAATTGGGCCGACGGGATCCGCGCCCGGGACGATACCGACCGCTCGTAGAGGCGGGCGCCCACGTACGCGTAGATCGGCGTCACGGCGAGGTTGGTCACCCCACCGGCGAACAACCACGGATTCATGGGTCGGCCCGGATCGGGGCGTGGCACGCCGCTCGCCTGGGGGCCCCCGCGGCCGGAGTTCCCGGGAACCACCGCCTCGGTCGTCCCGCGGCGGAAACGCGAATTCGCGGCCGGCCGTTGTCGAGCTTCGTTCGGAAAATTAGCGTTCGAGTGGGTTAAGGTTCTATCGCGGCACTCGACCGTCGTCCGGGGGAGACGACTCGCGGTCCGACCCGCCCTCTCTGGGTCGGCATTGGGCCGGACTGGCCCCGGCACGTCCCCCCCTCGGCATATCCCGTCGCCCGAGAGGCCGGCGGTGTCGGGCGTACCCCTGCCACCGACCGTCCGCGGGGTGGCCTGGGCAGGGTGCAGCGGGGAGCCGGCCACCTCGACCGATGGGTTTATGGCACGCCGTTTGGCTCGGCGGCGGAGGACCTACGACCGCTCCCATCTTCGCCCGCGGAATCGGGAGGGGCCTCGACCTCCGCCTGCAGCATGTCGTCGCGACGGAGAACCTCCGCCGCGCATCCGCGTCTGCGGGGAGCGCCCGTTAGGGCGTTCCCGGCCGCGGAGCGCAACCATGCTGGCATCCTCCTCCTCGCTTGCCGACGTCCTGTTCACCCTGGGCCTCGGCCTGCTCCTGGCCCGCTGGCTCGGCATCTACATGGCGAAAGTCTTCCAGGGCCGTCCCACGGTCCTCGACGGCTTCTTTGACCCGGTCGACCGGGTCGTCTACGGGGTCCTCGGGGTCGACCCCCGACGCGCGATGGGTTGGAAGGAGTACGCCGGGGCGCTGATCGTCTCGAACGCCGTCGCCCTCGTCTTCGTCTTCCTCCTGCTGTTCTTCCAGGGCGGCCTCCCGTGGAACGCCTTCCACGTCCAAGGGATGACCTGGGACCTCGCGTTCCATACCACGAGCGCATTCACCACCAACACCGACTACCAACACTACGCGCCCGAGTCCGGGGCGTCCCTCCTGAGCGCCTCGGTCGGCCTGCAGATGCTGATGTTCCTCTCCGCGGCGAGCGGGCTCGCGGTCCTGGTCGCCTTCGTCCGTGGGTTCGTCCGGAAGGACGGTCGGATCGGGAACTACTGGTCCGACCTGGTTCGGTGCCTGACCCGGGTCCTGTTCCCGCTCGCTGCCGTCGGAGCCCTCATCCTGATCTTCGCGGGAGTCCCCGAGACCCTGGCCCAATCGGTGCACCACACCCTGCTCGGCGGCGGCTTCGAGGTCGTTCCCACCGGACCGGTCGCCTCGTGGGACTCGATCGAGATGATCGGGACGAACGGGGGCGGCTACTTCGCGTCGAACGCCGGCGACCCGCTCCAGAATCCGACGGCGTTCACGAACCTCGTCGAGATCGTCATGATGATGCTCCTCACCTTCGCCCCGCCGTTCCTGTTCGGGCGGATGGTCAAGCGACCGAACGAGACGTACCCCCACCTCGGCGCGATCCTGATCATCTTCGTCGTCGCGCTCCTGCTCTTGTTCTACTTCGAGGCCTCCAACCCGTTCCTGGCCGCCACGGGCGTGAGCCAGAACGGAGGGTACTTCGTCGGGGCCGAGTCCCGGTTCTCGATCTCGGAATCCGTCCTCTTCCAGGGGATCAGCGTCTACGGCAACGTCGGCGCCACGTCGATGTCGCTCGGATCCCTGACGCCCGGGGCGCAGTCGGTGCTCCTGTGGGGGATGTTCCTGCAGTGCGCCCCCGGGGGGGAAGGCACCGGATTCGGGACGCTTCTCATCAACGCCTTGCTCGCGATCTTCGTCGGCGGGCTGATGGTCGGGCGGACCCCCGAATACCTGGGCAAGAAGATCGGGCCGGCCCAGATCCGGTGGGCCATCGTCACGCTCCTCGCCCACCCGCTCGCGATCTTCATCCCCCTCGCCGTCGCCTCGGTCGCCGGATTTAGCCAGGTCGCGGCCGGACCCGGGTCGCACGCGTTCACGATCGTCCTCTACGAGTTCACCAGCGAGTCGGCGAACAACGGGAGCGGGATGGGACCGATCGGCGACGCGACGCCGTTCTTCAACGTCGCCGGCGGGCTGATCATGCTGTTCGGCCGCTTCGTCCCCATGGTGGCCATGCTGGCGATCGGCGGGGCGCTCGCCCGGCAACCGGACATTCCCGTCGGAGCGGGGACCTTGAAGACCTCTTCCGTGACGTTCACGCTCTACCTCGTGGGGTTCCTGCTCATCGTCACGGGACTCCTGTTCCTCCCGGTCCTCGCCATGGGCCCGTTCGCCCAGGGGGTCAACTGGCCGTGACCGCGGCCCGCCCGACCCAAACACAGGCCGTGGGCGCCACCGTCAGCGTGCGCCGCGATGCCCACACGAGCGTCGGCGTCGTCCTCAGCCGCTCGCTCGCCAAGTTCGACCCCCGGAAGCAGGTCCGGAACCCGGTGATCTTCGTCGTCTATGCGTTCACGTTCTTCACCGCGGCCGTCTGGGCGTTCCCGTGGTTGTTCCCCGACATCGTCGGCACGTCGTCTTTCTCGCGCTCCTTCTACCTCGCGGTCACGGCGATCCTGCTCCTGACCGTCTGGTTCGCGAACATCGCCGAGGCCGTCGCCGAAGCCCAGGCGAAGGCGCAGGCCGACAGTCTTCGGGAGGTTCGCGCTGGGCTGCGGGCCCGCCAGATCTTGCCGGACGGGAGGCAACGCTGGATCGCCGCCACGCAGCTCCATCGAGGCGACCTCGTCGAGGTCCGCCCGGGAGAGACCGTCCCGCTCGACGGCGACGTGGCGAAAGGGGGGGCCATGATCGACGAATCGATGATGACCGGCGAATCGGCCGCGGTCGTCCGGGAGAGCGGAGGGGACCGGACCAGCGTCTTGGGCGGGAGCCGAATCCTCGACGGCACCATCGAACTGCGGATCACCTCCGAGCCCGGAACGAGCTTCCTGGACCGGATGATCCAGCTTGTCGAGGCGACGAGCCGCGACAAAAGCCCGAACGAGATCGCCCTCACGCTCGTCCTGAACGCCCTGACCCTCGCCCTCCTCGTGGTGATCGTGACGTTCGCCTACCTGCTCGACTTCACCTCGCTCGGGCTCGGGACGGTGAATCTCGCCACCCTCGTCGCCCTGTTCGTCTGCCTCGTCCCGACGACCATCGGCGGACTCCTGTCCGCCGTCGGGATCTCGGGCGTGACGCGGGTCGCCAAGTCGAACGTCGTCTGCAAGTCGGGAAAGGCCATCGAGGCCGCGGGCGACCTCGACGTCCTGATCCTCGACAAGACCGGCACGATCACCGTGGGGGCGCGGCTCGCCGTCCAGTTTGTCGCGGCCCCGGGCGTCGACCCCATCGACTGCCAGCGGACCGCGCTCCTGGCCTCCCTGCTCGACGAGACCCCGGAGGGACGCTCGATCACCCGGTTGGCGACGCTGCGGGGCGTCCGCCTTGAGAAACTGAAGACGACCGACGTGAAGGCGATCCCGTTCTCGACCGCTCGCCGGATGTCCGGATTGGTCCTGCCCGACGGGTCCGAGGCGATGAAAGGGTCGGTCGGGGCGATCACCGATTACGCCGGGACCTTTCCCGCGGAACTCCAGCTCGTTGCGGACGATGCGAGTCGCCGGGGGATGACCCCGCTCGGAATCGCTCGGGGCAAGCAGGTGATGGGGCTCGTCCTGCTCAAGGACGTCGTCAAGCCCGGCATCAGCCAGCGGATCCAGGAGCTCCGGACGATGGGGATCCGGACGATCATGTGCACCGGGGACAACCGTCTGACCGCGCTCACGATCGCCCGCGAGAGCGGCGTCGACGAGTACGTCGCCGAGGCGAAGCCGGAGACGAAGCTGAAGCTCGTGGCCCTCGAGAAGAGCCACGGAAGGCTGGTCGCGATGACCGGGGACGGCACGAACGACGCGCCCGCGCTCGCCCGGGCCGACGTCGGCTTCGCGATGAACAGCGGCACGTCGGCCGCGAAAGAAGCGGGCAACATGGTCGACCTGGACAGCGACCCAACGAAGATCATCGACGTGATCTCGATCGGTAAGCAGCTTCTCATCACTCGGGGCGCGCTGACGACGTTCTCCATCACCAACGACGTGGCGAAGTACTTCGCCGTGATTCCGGCGATCTTCATCGGAGTGCAAACGCTCGGGTTCCTCAACGTCTTGCAACTCTCCGACCCGAGCACCGCGGTGCTGGCGACGCTGTTGTTCAACGCGCTGATGATCCCGCTCCTGATCCCCCTCGCCCTGATCGGCGCGTCGTTCCGGCCCATGCCGGCCGTCGACCTGCTGCGCCGCAACCTCTTGCTCTACGGCCTCGGTGGCCTCGTGAGCGCGTTCGTCGGGATCAAGGTGATCTACGTCGTGATGACCATGCTGGGGTACTCGTGAGCGCTCCTCCGACGCCGAGGCGGGGGGCGAGGGCGCAGCGGGAGCCCCGGGAACTCTCTCCGGAGCTCGGCGGGGAGGAGAAACCCGGGACCGGTCTCGCCGTTGACCCACCGTTCCGGTGGCCGAGCGGCCGGGCCCTGTTCGCGGGCCTCGCGCTCCTGATCCTCGTTTCGGGAGTGGCTTATCCGTTCGCGTTTTCGCTCGTCGCCGAGACGTTCACGCCCTCGACCGCGACGGGAGGGAACATCTCCCTCGGGGAGAACATCACGAACCCGAGCCTCTTCTGGCTCCGGCCCTCGCTCATCGATTTCCAGCCGTACTCCGGCGCGGGCAACGAGGTCCCGTACGGGCCCGTGGACCCGGCCCTCTACAATCAGACTCGGGTGTACATCCAGGAGTACGGCCTCGCGAACGTCTCCGTCCCCCTGAACCTCGTGAGCCCGTCGGCGAGCGGTCTCGACCCCGACATCACCCCGGAGGCCGCGCTCGTGCAGATCCCGCGGGTGGCCCACTTCAGCAACCTCTCGCAAGGGGCCCTGCTCCGCCTCGTCGATGCCGCGATCGTGCCTCCCGAGGCGGGATTCCTCGGACCGTCGTACATCGACGTGATCTCGCTCGACGAGACGCTCATTGCCCTCCTGGGCGGCAACGTTCCCCTCACTCCGACCGGTTGATCGGCCCCCGTTCCCGCCGTCGAGGTCCCCACTTCCGCGGGCCATAACGCGGAGCCGGGGCGTACTACGAATCGCAAAAACAACACACCTTTATCTGCCATCCGGGCTCCGGCCCGTCGATGCAGCCCGCCGCGGACTCCTCCGCCCCGGCACTCGGGCTGACCCGGGGGGAGCGGCTCCGGATGGTCGCCCTGTTCAGCGGCATCGGGGTCGTGACCGTCCTCGCGTTCCTCGCTGCGTTCGCCTACCTTCCGCACCACTATTCCCAGGAGGCGACGCCCGGGGCCCTGATCTTCTCCGGCCTGGCCATCACGGCGTACATCCTCGGGCTTCGCCACGGCTTCGACGCGGACCACATCGCCGCGATCGACAACACGACCCGGAAGCTCCTCAACGACGGCAAGCGCCCGCTGACGGTCGGGACGTGGTTCTCGCTCGGTCACTCGACCATCGTCTTCGCGCTGATCGCGGCCCTCGTCGTCGTGACCGAGTACGTCCGCTCCCACGTCGCGGCTTTTGCGCAGTTCGGGGCGATCGTGGGGGCGCTCGTCTCCGGGGTCTTTCTGTTCCTGATCGGCCTGGTCAACGTGCTCATCGCCCTCGACGTGTACCGGATCTTTCGCGGGTTGCGCGACCGCGAGCTCGACCAGGCGGCGCTCGACGCCGAGATGGACAAGCGCGGATTCCTCTACCGATACTTCGGGCGCCTGTTCAAGATGATCCGGGAGCCGTGGCAGATCTACCCCATCGGGGTCCTGTTCGGGCTCGGCTTTGACACCGCCACCGAGGTGCTGTTGATCACGGTCAGCGTCGTGTTCGCGACGACGACGAGCGTTCCGTTCTGGGCGGTCCTCCTCCTCCCCCTCCTGTTCACCTGCGGGATGGTCCTCGCCGACACGGCCGATGGGTTCGCCATGCGGTACGCCTACGGGTGGGCGTTCCTCAAGCCGATCCGGAAAATCTACTACAACCTCACGCTGACGGTGATCTCGGTCCTCGTCGCCTTCGTGGTCGGCGGTATCGAGGTCCTCGGGGTCGTCGGCGCCGAGCTCGGGTTGCACGGTTGGTTCTGGTCCCAAATCGGGGGTCTCAACTTCACGGTCCTCGGTCTCGCCATCGTCGTCGTCTTCCTCGGGTCTTGGCTCATCGCGATGGGGATCTACCGGTACAACGGGTACGAACAGATCGCCTTTGGTCCCGGGCCTCCGACGGTTCCCTCCCCGTGACGGCGCGCCGCCGCAAGGCACCCGGGACGGGCGGAGTGGTTCGGACCGCGATCTCGTTGGAACCCGAGGTCCTCGCGGCGCTCGACCGGTGGGTGGAGCAGCGCAACTCCCGGAGCCGGTCGGACGCCATCCGGTTTCTCGTCCGCGGCGCGACCTCGGCGGCGTCGTTGGGGGACCCGGATGCGGACGCGGTCGGGACCGTGATGGTGCTCTACGACCACCGGTCCCCGTACGTCCAGCGCCGGCTCACGGCCGCCCAACACCGCTGGGGCGATCACATCCGCTCCTCGAGCCACGTCCACCTCGAAGGCGACGTCTGCCTCGAGGTGATGATCCTGGCCGGCCAGCGTCGAGAAGTCGAGCGGGCCGCCGAAGACCTCCGCGGCGTGAAGGGCGTCAGCCAGGGGGACTTCCTCGTGGCCTCTCCCGGCACGGCCGGGGGTCGGAGCGGCCACCACCACCCCCACGGCCACCCGCCGGCGCATCGCCGGGCGGTGCCGTCGCGAGGGGCCTAACCGAACAGGCCGGTCACGTAGTTCTCGGTCAGCTTCTCGGCCGGGTGGTGGAAGATCGTCTCGGTCGTCCCGAATTCTACGAGCTTGCCGAGGTAGAAGAACGCCGTGTGGTCGGCGACCCGCGTCGCCTGGGCGAGGTTGTGCGTGACGATGACGACCGTGTAGTTCTCCTTCAGCTCGTGGATCAGATGCTCGACCTTCGTCGTCGCGATTGGGTCGAGCGCGGAGCATGGTTCGTCCAGCAGGAGGACCTCCGGTCCGACGGCGAGCGCCCGGGCGATGCAGAGTCGCTGCTGCTGGCCGCCGGACAGGCCGGTCGCGGGGGCGTCGACGTCGTCCTTGACCTCCTCCCAGAGGCCGGCCTTTCGCAAGCTGTCGAGAACGCCCGCGTCGAGCTCGTCCCGCTTGCGGATCCCGAGCAACCGAAGCCCGGCGGCGACGTTCTCGTAGATGGAAAGGTTCGGGAACGGACTTGGTCGCTGGAAGACCATCCCCACCCGACACCGGACAAGGACTTCGTTCTGGTCCCGGATCTCCTCCCCGTCGAGCTGGATCGAGCCGGCGACGCGGCCGCCGGGGGTCTCCTCGTGGAGACGATTGAGGCAGCGAAGGAACGTCGACTTGCCGCAGCCGGACGGCCCGATGATGGCCGTGACCCCTTTGTCCGGGATGTCGAGGTCGATGTCGTAGAGGACCTGGCGCTTCCCGTACCACGCGTCGAGGCCGTGGACCGAGAGCTTGCCCACCGACGGCCCGCTACTCATTCGACGGAGCCCTCCGCAACAAAAGTCGGGTGCTGAGGCTGATGATGAGCATGATGCCAAGGAGGAGGAGCGTCGCGCCCCACGCATCGGTCTCCCAGTTCGCGTAGCCGGAAAGACCGGCCTCGAAGATCACCAGCGGAAGCGCTCCGATCGGGTGGGTCAGGCCGAGGGGCCAATACTGGAAGCCCCCCGTCGTCAGGAGGAGCGCCGCCGTCTCCCCCCCGGCCCGAGCGGCCGCGAGGAGCGCTCCCGTGACGATGGCGTTGCGCGCGGTTCCAACCGCCACTCGGAGGGTGACCCGATGGCGAGGGAACCCGAGCGCGAGGGCGGACTCGCGAACGGCGACGGGGACCGTCTTCAGCGCCTCCTCGGTCGTTCGGACGATGAGCGGAAGCATCAGGACCGAGAGGGCCACGCCGCCGGCGAGCGCGCTGCTCGCCGCATCGGAGTAGTACCGCAGGAAGACGACGAGGACGAAGGTGCCGAGGAGGATCGAGGGGATCCCCGTCATGACGTCGGTCACGAAGCTGACGCCCGGCCCGAGACGGTTCCGTCCGTACTCCGCGAGGTAGATCCCGATGAGGATCCCCACGGGAAGCGCGATGGCGGCGGCCAGGCCGAGGAGGATCAAGGTCCCCTCGATCTGGGGACCCACCCCGCCGATGGGACAGGTGACGAGGGCCCCGGGGTTGCAGGCCGACGGCTGGGTCTCGGTATAGAACGTCGGTCGGACGACGGCCCCGCCGCCGAGGTCCACCGCGGTGTAGAGGATGCTCGCGAGCGGGACGATGGCAAGGACGGTCGCGAGGAAGCACAGCCCGGCGATGAGGAGGAACACCGAGTGGCGCCGCCGGATGCGCTCCGGGAGCCGGGCGAGCGCCGCCCGACGCCACTCGGGTTCGACGCCCCGGGGGTTCGCCACCCCGGAGTCCAGGGCCGGAGCGAATCGGAGGAGGCTGGCCCGCGAGTGCTTGCGCCGGTGCCGCGCCCCGCCGGCCTCGCCGCTCCGAATCCGCCAGATCATCAGTCGGGCGACGACATTGACCGCGATGGTCAGCAGGAGGAGGACGAGTCCGAGCTCGACGAGGGCGCTGAATTCGAGGGGCCCCTGGGCGACGGCGGAGTTGAGGTCGCTCGCGATCAGGCTCGAAATCGTCTGGCCGGGCGAGAAGAGCGAGGTCGGAACCTGATTGTTGTTGCCGACGACAAGCGTGACGGCGATCGTCTCCCCGAGGGCGCGCCCCAGGCCGAGCAGGATCGCCCCAAGGATCCCGGACATCGCGGGGCCGAGCACCGCGAGCCGCGTGGCCTCCCATCGGGTGGCGCCGAGGCTCATGGCCGCCTCGCGTTGTTGGCGGGACACGGCCGAGAGGGCTTCCCGGGAGACGGCGGAAATCGTGGGGAGTATCATGACGGCGAGGACAATGCCGGCCGTCAGTACGTCCAGTCCCCCGGCGTGACCGGAGAACGGGCCGACCGCGCCGGTCGCATGCTGGATCCCCGGCTCGACCGTGTGGGCCATCAGGGGGACGAGGATCAGGACGGCCCAGAACCCGTAGACCACCGACGGGATCGCGGCGAGCAGGTCGACGACGGTGGTGAGTCCGAACCGGGCCCGGGTCGGGGCCAGCTCGGACAGGAACACGGCCACGGCCAGGGCCACCGGCACCGCCAGCGCGAGGGCGATGGCGCTGGTGACCAGGGTTCCCGAAACGAACGGAAGCGCGCCGTAGACGCCGTGGACCGGGTCCCAGACCTGTCCGCCGAGGTAGCTCGGCCCGAAGCGGACGATCGAACTCCAGGACGCTTGGGTTAGGACCCCGACGATGCCGAAGAACAGGGCGAGGAGGCCGATGGCGAGCGCTCCGGTGAGCCCGTGGAACGCGTGGCTCAGCCGGAGCAGGAGGGTCCCGCGCCGTGCGAGGACGGAGCGCGGGACCCTGGGCGGTGTCGTGGGTATCTCGGGCCCCCCCCTCAGCCGCAGGCGGGGATGGCCGCCCCATTAAAGGTCAACGTTCCGAGCCCCGCGGAGTCGAGCGCGAGGACCGCCGCCGGCAAGTTCACGTAGTAGAGGGGCACGGAAACCGCCTGGCCCGCCGTGCCGATGACCCAGGTCAGGAACTGGGAGATCGCCTGCGCCTTCGCCATGCTGGACTGGTAGCCGAGCTGGACCTGCTGGTAGACGAACGCGTAGGAGAACGTCACGAGGGGGTAATCGCCGGTCCCCTTCGAGTTCACCAGGCTGACGTTGTTCCAGTTCCCGCCAGCCACGGCGGGGAAGGTGATCTTCGCCGACATGTTCGAGACCGCGCTCGCAGAGTTCTCCAGGTTGGGCGTGATGTAGAGGCCCGCGGGATTCAGGATCGAGGCGTACTGGACCTGCTTGTTCAGCACGTCGGTCAGGTCCACGTAGCCGAAGGTGTAGGGAGTGGCGAGGACGTGCTTGTACACGCCCGAGTTCCCCGTCTCCCCGACCTCGCCCGAGAGGTGCGGGAAGGCGATGGAAATCCCCTGCCCGACGGTCGTGTTCCACTTGGGGCTGTCCTCGCTGAGGAAGTTAGAGAGGACGAACGTCGTTCCCGCCGAGTCGGCCCGGATCACGGGGTAGATCGCCTGGTTGCCCGGCTGGAACCCGGAGTTGTTCGCGGTGATGCGCGAGTCGTTCCAGTTCGTGATCAGGCCGAGGTAGATGTCGGCGATCGTGGGCCCGGACAGCTTGACCGGCGCGGTGACGCCCGGCAGGTTGTACACGATCGCGAGCGCGCCGGCCGTGATCGGCATGGTCAGGATCGGTCCCTTCATCGCCTGCTGGGTCGTCGCGTTGATCGGGTTGTCGGTCGTCGCGATGTCCACCTGCGCGTTCTGCAGGGAGCTGATCCCGGCGCCCGCGCCGCTCGGACTGTAGGAGATGGTGTTGCCGGTGGCGCCGTTGTAGTCCGTCTGCCACTTGCTCATGATGGGGGTGATGAAGCTCGCGCCCGCGGCAAGGAGCGTGACTCCCGTCGGGCAAGCCCCGGGCGGGGCGGTGCTCTTGGGCTTCCCGTACCAACCCGCCCCGAACCCGACGAGGACCACGATGGCGATGACGACGACCACGGCCACGGCCGCGTAGAGGGGTGTTCGGCTCGATTTTCGGCGGACGATCGTCTCGGTCGGCGGCTCCGGGGACGCGGGTGCGCTCATGTCGGCGCGGCCCAGAATGGGGGGGTATAAAGATGCTAATACGGATGCATTCGGGTCGGTATGGGCGCGGGATTGGCGCTTTTTTCAGCTTGAAATGCGCAATGAGAGCGGAGTCGGGACGCTCGCCCCCTCTGCCCGAGAGCGCCGCGTTGGACCTTCCGAGCGTCCGCGGGGCGAAACTATTTGGGCGCGCGGGGGAAGACCGGTCTCGTGGCAGAGGCCCCTGGCCCGGGCGGACACGGGTTCGTCGCGTGGATCGAGGGAATCCCGGGATCGGGCAAGTCGACCCTCTCCCGACTCGTGGCGCAGAAGTTGAAGTCGTCGGGATTCCGCGTCGAGGTCCTCGATGGGGACGAGGTGCGCGCGATGTTCTCCCCGGAGCTCGGCTACACGCGGAAGGACCGGGAGTTCCACGCCCGTCGGGTGAGCTACGTAGCGCGGATGCTCGCCCGCAATGGGGTCGGGGTCGTTGTCGCGATGATCACGCCGTACGAGACCTCGCGGCAGGCCGCCCGCGCGGTCGCGAGCGATCACTTCGCCGAGATCTGGCTCCAGTGCCCGACGGAGGTCTGCAAGGCCCGGGACAACAAGGGTCTGTACAAGCGGGCCGGCGAGGGGTCGCTCAAGAAGTTCACGGGCGTCGACGACCCGTTCGAGGAGCCGTTGAACCCCGACCTCGTCGTCGACACCGCCACCGGGACCCCGGAGTCCGCGGCGTCCCTGATCCTCACGCATCTCGAGTCTCGGGGATTTCTTCTCGCCCGCCCCCGCTAGCCAACTCGACCGCGCTCGGGTGCGCCCGACGTCCGCCCGCCCTGCGGGTAGATAGCCCAAGGGGGCCATCGAGTGTCCGCCGTGACGCTCGAAGCGGTCCAGGTGATCCAGGACCTCGCCATCGTCATGATTGTCGCGCTCGCGATGGCTCTGCTCTCCTACAAACTTCGCCAGCCGCTCATCCTCGGGTACGTCGTCGCCGGAATGATTGTCGGGCCGTACACCCCACCGGTGAATCTCCTTAGCCATCCGGACATCCTCAACCTGTTCGCCGAGATTGGCATCGTGTTCCTGCTGTTCGCCGTCGGGCTCGAGTACCCCATCGCCCGGCTGCGATCCGTGGGCCGGCGCGCGATCGTGATCGCCCTCGCCGAGTCGCTCGGCACGTTCGCGGCCGGTACGATCGTCGCGCTCGGGCTGGGGCTTTCGGAGTTCAACAGCCTCTTCGTCGGGCTGGCCGTCTCGGTGACCAGCACCATCCTCCTCTCGCAGGCCCTCGAGGAGATGGGGGTGGTCCGGGGATCGGACGCGGGGGTGATCCTGGGCATCACGGTCGTGGAGGACGTCATTGTGGTCTCCGCCCTCGCCATCCTCCAATCGGTCGCCTCGACCGGGCACCTCTCGGTCCTGGGGATTCTCATCTCCCTCGGACTGGTCATCGCGTTCCTCGTTGGCGCCATCGTCCTTGGGTCCCGGACCGTGCCACGTCTCATCGACCTGGTCGCCGCCACCGGCCGAACCGACCTCCTGCTCGTGGCGACCCTCGGAGTCGCGTTCGGCCTATCGATCTTGTCGAACCTGATTGGAATCTCGGTCGCCACCGGCGCGTTCCTCGGGGGCGTGTTGGTGGCGGAATCGCGCCACCAGGACCTGGCCCGGAGCCGGTTCGCGCCGCTCAAGGACCTGTTCGCCGCGATCTTCTTCGTCTCGATGGGCGCGCTCATGGACATCGAGCTGCTGCCGTCGATTCTCTTCCTGCTGCTCGTCCTGATTGCCACGGCGTTCGTCTCGAAGTGGCTGACGACCTACCTCGCCGCCCGGGCGACGGACCTGCCCCGGACCACGAGCACGCGAACGGCCTGGGGTCTCTCGGCGGCCGGGGGCGAACTTTCCCTGGTCGTCGCGAAGGGCGGTTTGGACGTCGGCGCCACCACCGCGGTCGTCCTCCCTCTGGTCGGCGCCTTCACCATCGTGATGACGTTCCTGCGTCCGTACTTCCTCCGGTACGGGTGGCGGGCGGGCGAATCCCCCGCCCCCTCGTCCTCGACCGAATGAACGGCCCTCGGGGTGCCCCGCGAATCCCGACCCTTCGTCGTCGCCGGAGCGTTCATGTACCGCGAACCCGCTCGCCCTCGCCATGGCGGAGGACGATACGCTCGGCCCCCTGATGAACGACCTCGAGAAGTACCTCAACGAGCACCCGGAACAACCGTGGTGCGTTCACGAGATGTACGACCAGGTCGGCCTCAAGCACATGGGCGAGGACATCCTCGTCGAAACCCAGCGGGCGCTCAACCATCTCGCCCGGTCGGCCCGCATCGAGAGCTCCGGTATGATCGTGGAGCGCAGCGAGGGAGTGTGCGACGACTGGTTCTACTGGTCGAAGAAGGCCGGACATACGGAAGTCGGGGGATTCGGGAAACCGTGGCAATTCCCGGCGCTCTCCGACCGGATCCAGCTCCACTGCCGGCACCGGGTCTAACCGCCCCCGGCGACCCCCCGGCCCCGAGTCGACTCGCGAACGAAGAGGAGGAAGGTCGATGCCCGACCGGACCTGCGCCACGCGGTCGCTCAAGGTCGCTCGCCACCTCCAGTCGACCCGTCCGGACATCGTCCCCGCCGTGGAACCGCTCTCGGGATTCGCGAACCTCCTCGAGGGGACCGACCCATCGATCCGGTTCGTCCTCCGGGATGCGCTTGCCCCCGGCACGCTTCCGGCCGTCGGCACTCGGGCGGTCGCCCCGTTGTTCCAGGGATCGCTCACGTTCGCTCACCTCACCGTCCAGGCCGGGAGCAAACAGTACGCGCTTTCCCCGGCGGATCTGGCGACCGCTCGGAAGTTCGCCGGGAGCGCAGTCGGTCCGATCTCCCAGTACGCGGCCCAGTACGGGCCGAACTCGCTCGCCGTTTCCGAGGTCACCCTGGAACTCCCGGTTTCGGTCCCGAAGGGCGTGTACAACGATACGACCCTGCAGGAATGGGTGAACGGCTTGGTGGCGTCCGGGGGCTTGCCCGCGGATTCCTCGGCGGTGGTCGTCCTCAATCCTCCCGGACCTCTGAACACCGACGCCGACGCGAGTCGGGGCGTCCTGGGGTACCACGGGAAGGCCAACGTCCCGTACCTCTTCGTCAACGTCCTCGGGCAGAACCTGACGGTCCCCGACCCGACGGACACGTTCGCCCTCGCGTTGAGCCACGAGATGGCCGAGATGGCCGTCGACCCATCGGCCGACCTCGCCAACCCCGAGGTCTGCGACCCGTGCGGCCCCAATTGCCAGACGGTGATCCGGGCGTACTTCGACTCCGTCGGCGCGTTCCTCGGCGGGACCACCGCCTTTCCCCCGGCCTTCGAGTACGGGTTCTTCCTCAACGCGATCGTCCAGCCCGCGTCGGCCGCGCAGTGTCCGGCTCCTCCGGCGTCGTGCGCGTATGCTCCGCCCCGCGACCTCCCCCCTCCGCCCGCCCGTCGCCGCTGAGGGACTCGACATCCCCTTGGCGCTTCCCCGGATCGACCTCGCCCTCCTCGGCGGTTTCCGATTTCAGTGCCGGCCGGGCTGCGGGCTCTGCTGCTTCGCGGAACCGGCGGTGACCGCGGCCGAGCGCCACCAGCTGGTGCAGATCGAGCCCGAGCTCGAGTTCGTGGAGGGCGCGCGCGGATGGGCGTTTCTGACGAGCCGGCCGAACGGGGGCGCCTGCGAGCTCCTGACCGATACCCGCTGCCGGGCCCACGCGGCCCGCCCAACGCCCTGCCAGCAGTTTCCAATCACGGTGCACGTATCCGACCGGGCCCAGGCGAGCCTCGTGCTCTCCTGCCCGGGGATCGACGCCGCCGGTATCCTTCGGTGGAGCGGGGGGCCGCCCATCCCCGTTGGCCCCCGGGGCCTCGATGCCGAGCTCGACGCCGCCGACGCCGAATGGGTCCGGTCGGGGACGGAACGGGAGCTCGACCGGCACGCGATCCGTCGGGGTCGGTCCATCTCGCTCCACGACCTGGCCGCGCTCCGGGCGGGTCTCCACCGGGAGCTTCCGTGGCCGGTCGACGAGGACTTTCCTTCGGAGGAGCCGCCCGATCCGTCGGACGGCTTGGCGGGGTTGCCGGTCACCTTCGTCCCCGGCCATGGCCGAGTCGCCTTCGCCACCCATGCGGGCGGGTGGATGCTGTTCGAGCTCTCGGAGGTCGGGGACGAGCCGGGGACTTTGGGAGTGATTCCACCCCCCACCGCGACCCCGGAGGTGACCACCCAGGGGGAGCAACTCCTCCGCGGCTACCTCCACTATCTTCTGGAACGCGACGACGCGGTGGAGGGGGTGCTCGCCCAGGAGGCTCCGGAAGGGTCGGTGGAGGAAGGACTCGCGGCGGACCTCATCCGAACCGCGGCCACGGTCCTTTCCCGGGCGAGCGTCCTTCAGCGTCTGGATGGGCGAGACGGGGCGCTCGACGCGGCGGACCTCTGGGAAGGAGTGCGCGCCACGGACGCTGAATGGCTCGACCGCCCGACCACTGGACGTCGGTTCTAGGGGCGAATCGGCCGTTGGTGACCCTCCCAGTCGGACCCGATCGAGCCGACCGACCGAGGCGCATTATCGGTCCCGGGAACCGTCTCTTGGCCCAACCTAACTCGGGGCACGGACGCGGCGCGGGCCCCGGGGGTACTGTTAATCCCCCCCAGTGGTGCCACCGCCAAGATGCCGACCGACCCAGAGAAACGCCCGTCCCAGCCGACCTCGTTCGAGGACATGCCCCTCCACCCCACGATCCGGGCGGGAGTCCGGGAGCTTGGGTACACCGAGCCGACCCCCATCCAAAGCCGCACGATCCCCGACGCCGTCTTGGGCCGCGACCTCATCGGTACCGCCCAGACCGGGACGGGCAAGACCGCCGCCTTCCTCCTTCCGATCCTGGAGCGCCTGCTCGACCATCCCCCCGGCCGGATCCTGGCGCTCGTGCTCACCCCGACCCGGGAGCTCGCCCTCCAAGCGAACGAGTTCCTCGACAAGCTCGGCCGGCACACGCGCCTCCATGGCGCGGCGGTGTACGGGGGCGTCGGGATGGGCGAACAGGAGCGGGCCCTCCGCGGGGGCGCGGAAATCGTCGTGGCGACCCCGGGTCGCCGTCTCGACCACATGAGCCGCGGCTACGTGAATTTCACGAACCTCGAGATCCTCGTCCTCGACGAGGCGGACCGGATGCTCGACATGGGATTCCTTCCGGACGTCCGGCGGATCCTCTCCCGGTTGCCCCGGCGGAGGCAGACGATGCTGTTCAGCGCGACGATGCCCCCCGAGGTCGTCCGCCTCGCGCGAGATTTCCTCAACGAGCCGAAGACCGTCCAGGTCGACTCCACGGCGGCCGCCGCCGTTGGGGTCTCGCACCTCGCCCTTCCCGTCCCGACCCACCTCAAGACCGACCTGCTCGTGGAACTGTTGACCGACCAGACGATGACGAGCGTCCTGGTGTTCACTCGCACCAAGCACCGGGCCGACCGGCTGGCCCGCCAGTTGACGCTCAAGGGCGTCAACGCCACCGTGATCCACGGCGACCGCAGCCAGTCGCAGCGGGTCAAGGCGCTCGACGGGTTCAAGACCGGCCACCACCGGGTCCTCGTGGCCACCGACATCGCGGCCCGAGGGATCGATGTCGAGGGGGTCAGCCACGTGGTGAACTACGATGTGCCGGGCGAACCCGACGTGTACATCCACCGGGTCGGACGGACCGCCCGGGCCCAGCGCCTGGGCGATGCGTTCTCCCTCGTCGGCCGGGAAGAGGAGGACGACATGCACCGGATCGAGCAGCGCCTCGGCGTGGAGATCCGCCGGGCCCTGATCCCGGGATTCGATTACAAGCGGGCGGCTCCGGACCGTTCCGAGGCGGGCGCCGGTCAGTTCCGCGGCGGCGGGGGCCGACGCGGGGAGCGCCGAGGCCCACCGCGGGGCGACCGCGACCGGGGTCGGGGGCGGCCTCCGAATCGGGGCCGGTCCGGCGGCGCAAGTCGACCGGCCGCCGAACCGCGGCGCGAACGCCGCGCCAATTGGTAGTTCGCTGCTCCGCGAGAAATCGCACGGACCCGACCGGTCCGCGGCCCTTCGCTCCGCCGCTCGGCGAACGACCGGAACGGGTTGGCCGCGGGATCGTGGTCCCGACGCTCAGGTGAGCGTCACCGACAACAACTTGGTCCCACCGGGCCCGGAGATGCTCAGGAAGGCGCTGGCGCTGCAGTGCCCCGTGGAGCCCGCCTGGGCGTACTCTGCCCAATTGATCGCCGGCGTGATGACGTAGGTATGGGACGACACCAGCGTTTGGTTGAGGTACATCGAGAAGGTCGCCGATGAGCTGGAGTGGACGGTCCCGTTCACGGTGGAGCTGAGGAAGCTCCAGCCGCTCGACGGCAGGAGGTACGTCCCGTTCGTTTCGTCGAGGAGATAGAGCGTCGCGACGAGGAACGAGGAGGCCGACGCCGCGCCCTTGAAGCCCGGCCCGAGGTTGGCCGAAACGGTCGAGTTCCAGCTTACCTTCCACTGGACCACGACGTGGTGCAGCCCGCTCAGATGGCTCATCGGCCGCGAGAAGTATCCCGAGCTGAGCGAGGTCTTCGCCCAGGTGTAGCCCAGGGGAGAGGAGCAGGAGGAATCCTTCGCCCGACCCGCGCCCGTGGCCACGCCCGTCGAGGTGGTGAACTTGGGGGCCTTCGCCACGGTCGCTTTCCCGCCGCAGCCCAGGGTGGAGGTCGTGATCTGGACGAGCCCTTTCCCGTTGTACGGTGGAACGAACGTCGACGGATGGAACACCGCGGCGGCCTGGCCGAACGGGGTGAGGACGAGAAGGAGGACCACCGCCGCCGCCAACGCCGGCACGAGGGCGAGCCCCCCGCGGACTCGCGTCCCCTTGCGTGTGCCAAATTCGGTCTTGCTCTCGCCTCTCGGTTCGATTCGTTGCATCCCGGTCCGTCCTTGCCCGGTTCGATGGCGGGGCCTCCGCCGCGAACTCCGAGCGACGGTCCGACCAGGTCCCGGTAGATAACCCGCCGTTTCCGTCGAGTGCGACAAACTCGGATTTCGATTCCGCGTTACTCGGACGGGAACCGACGGCCTAGGGCGGGTTCGAGGTCCCGGAGAACCGTGTCGACCCAGGGCTCCTCCTCCGGCGTCCCGAGGGCCGTCTCCGGTTCTTCCCGGGCGAGACGCCGACCGACCGCGCTCAGCACCCGGGACACGTTGTGGCGGTCGTACCCTCCTCCGCCCGTGACGAGCAGGCGCCCTCCGCAGACCTCCTGGGCCAACTCGAGGACGGTATCGAGGACGGCGGCGTACCCCGCGTCGGAGTACTCGAGCCCTCCGAGCCCGTCGCCCGCGTGGCCGTCGACCCCGTGTTGCAAAACGATCCACTCGGGCCGAAAGTCCCGGACCATCGGGGGGACAACACGACGGAACAAGGGCACGAGGGTCCCGTCGCCCGCCCCCGGGGGGAGGGGGAGATTCACCTTGAGGCCGGATCCGTCGTTACGGCCGGTCTCCGAGGCCGCTCCCGTTCCCGGAAACAGCGTCCGTCCGTCCTGATGGAAATCGACGTCGAGCACCCGGCCCTCGTCGTAGAAACCGTACATCACCCCGTCGCCGTGGTGGACGTCGATGTCGATGTACGCGACGCGGCGATACGGCCCGCCGGGCCGGAGGGCGTTCGCGATGGCGACCGCGACGTCGTTGTAGATGCAGAAACCGCTCGCCCGGTCCGGGTGCGCGTGGTGGAGGCCACCGGCGGGGGAAAACGCCCGACGGAACCGCCCCTCCGAGATCGCCTCGAGTCCCCTCACGGCCGCGTTCGCGACCCGCGCGGCGGCCACCTCACACCCGGGGAAGGCCGGCGTGTCGCCTCCGTCCAGATACGAGCCGCTGGGCCTCGCGGAAAACTCGTGCACCTGGTCCTGGTACGCGGCGGTGTGGAACCGGCTGAGGGACTCCCGCGACGCCGGCTCGATCGGCCCGGAGGAGGCGAGTCGGTCGCCCCGTTCCGGGCTCGCTGCGCCGTCCCCCAAGTTCCGCGCCGCCTCGGCCCGGTATCGAATTTGGAAGGGGTGACCCGGTCCGAAGTCGTACGCCCGCAGGCGTTCGTCCCAGAGGAGCAGCCCGAGGTTTGGCACGAGGGCGGACCACCCGCGACGCGGTCATGTCCCCTTCGGCCCGGAGGTTGGTGGGCCGGTGGGCGAGTCTCCGAACGGGGAATCGCTTATCTCACCGCATCCGTCGGTCCGACCGGGGACGGAGAATGGCGATCGAGGACGAGCTTTCACCGAACGCGGTGAAGGTGTACAAGTCGCTGAAGGAGATGGGGATGCTCAGCGACGAGAAGATGGGGACCGCCGAGCGGGTGACGATGACGGTGAAGCTCCCGAAGACGATGGTGATGAACGCGCTGCAGGAACTCCAGACGAAGGGGTTCGCCCGTCGGAAAGTCCGCGAGAAAGCCGCGGGCTACTACCTCACGAAGTGAGGTCGACCGACCTTACGCGGCGCCGGTCCGGTGCAACAGCCGCTCGACGAGCCGGCTGGTCGAGCGGAGCGTCACTTCGGTGACGGCGCTCACGCGCGCCACCTGCGCTCGCGACCGGCGCTCGCCGTTCCGCTCCGCGGCCAGGTAGATCAAGGCCGCCACGAGCCCGTGCGGGGAAAGTCCGGAAAGCTCCGGGTCCTCGTGCGCGACCTCGAGCATCTCTTCCACGGTCTGCCGAACTTGGGCCGATAGCGCGAGCTCTTCCGCGTACCGGGCCAAGAACGCGCGAGCGCCGACCGCCTGGACCGGGGCCGCGCCGCCGCGCTGGATAACTTTGAACGCCCGTCCGACCTCGGACCGACGGGCGCCAACGGCTTTCGAGACCTCCCCGAGGGTGCGGGGCAAGGAGTAGCGCCGACATGCGGCGTAGAGCGTGGCGCCGACGCTCGAAGGGAGGCTCCGGCCCCGGAAGAGACCTCGGACCTTGGCTTCCCGATACACTCGCTCGGCTTCTTGGACGACCACCGGGGGCAGTGTGAGTCGCGCTGCACACTGCCCGATCTCCGTCCGAGCCTCGGACCGTTCCAACGGGCCCTCGATCGCGCGGGACGTCTGCCGGCGGGATACCCGGTTGAGGTGCTGGAACTCGTAGCGGCGGTGCCACCCGAGCGGGCGGCCCTGTCCGTCTCGGGAGCCGCTCAACACCGAACCGAGCGCCCGGCGGCTCCCGCCGGGAGTGGAAAAGGGACCAATCCCCCGCCCGGAACCATCGGAGCCGGGGTCGTCGGAGATCCGAGGCGGGGCGGCGATAATGGCCGCGTCCTCGAAGACGAGGCCGCACTCTCCGCAGTGCTCCTCCATCCGGGCGGCGTCGAGCACCCGATGCCGGGCGCCGCACATCGAACAGGCAGCGGGCCCGCTGGGAGCAGCGGCTACCGTGGGCAGGTCCCCGGACCCTGTCACAGTGTATCATGGACATGGGTCGGGGTATTTGAGCGTCATGGACCGAATCCAATTCGAGAATCAACCGTCCCGGCGTCAGGCGAATGGTTTTTCGGCAGTTCACCGCCTTGCGAGCCGATGCGCCCGTGGCTCGTGATCGTCGGGGTGGCGTTCCTCCTGGTCGGCGGGGGCGCCCTGCTGGCGCTCCTGCTCGCTCCCGCCCCGTCGGTGACCCAACAGTCCACGAGCCAGCTGGACGGTCAGTTCACCCCGGCTTCCTCGACGGCCTCCGCGACGATACCGGCCGCGAACGCCGCGCGCGGTACCCTCGTACTCCACTGGTCGTCGACCGTCCCGGTGGCGGTCGATCTCCTCGTACCCTGCGCGCCGAGGACGTTCGGGTGCGTCTCCGGCCCGTCCCTCGCGTCCTGGCCGGCGAACGCCTCCGGTTCGTTCTCCTTCGCTGGGTTGCTCAACCAGGAGTATGTCCTCTCGTGGGCGACCCCCGCCGGCGAGCCCGCCACGTTCACGTTCTCCGCCGTCGCCCGGTGGACCGTCCAATCCTCCCCGCCGGCCGCGGACGCGATCGCCGAGGTGGCGAGCGGACTCTTGGCGGGCGTCGGTGCCGTCGCCCTCTTCCTCGGGCTCTTCCTCCGGGGAGGGTTCCGACGACCGCCCCCCATGGTCTCCCGGACCGCGGACGACGCCGCGGAGGTCGCGCGCGCTACTGACCCCAGAACGGGGACGTCTGACGGCGGATCCGGACGACCTCCTCCAGGACCCCCTTCTCGTTCGGGGTGAGGTTCGCGGCCCGCAGAGCGCGGGCGGTCCCCTCGGTGATCAAGACGAAGAGCGTGTCCCCCTCCTCGATGTTCCGATGAACGACCGCACCGTCGATCGATACGGCGACCTCCATCCCCTCGTCCGCCTGGGGCACGGTCTCGCTGTCGTGCTGGAGGACCTTGACGTGGCCGACCTCCTCCCCGGCGGAGTTCATGAGTCGGACGCCCGGCCGCAGGGTTCCGGCCAAGACCTTCACGCCGACGATGGCGGGCTTGGAGGCCCGGAAAACGAACCCCGGTAGGAACATCACCTTCGCCGGGTGCACCACGATCAGGCGTCGGTCGGAGTCGAGCGAGGCGAGCCGCTCGGTCCGCCAGGCGACGTACTCCTCGAGGATCCGGTACATGACCTCGCCCCGGAACACCTTGACCCCGGACGCCTCGGCTTCCTGGAGAAGTTCGACGGCGACGGGGACGTTGAACGCGAGGACCGCCCGATGGGAAGCGTCCTTCACGGTCGCGATGTTCATGACCGTCGGGCGTCCGACGGGGCCGACCTCCGCCTCGTGGATCGGGATCTTCTCTTCCCGACACTCGAACGCGAGCGCCTCGAGACCACCAAGGGTGTCCGCGGCGAGCGCGACGCCGGTCTCTGCCAAGTCGGCGACCGGGTGACTTTCCGATTGCAGGGCGGCGATGACCGTCTCCCGGTCTTGCGCCGACAGAACCACCTTGAGAATCC
This sequence comes from Thermoplasmata archaeon, assembly GCA_022750415.1. Taxonomy (GTDB): domain Archaea; phylum Thermoplasmatota; class Thermoplasmata; order Lutacidiplasmatales; family UBA184; genus Lutacidiplasma. The sequence goes on along the minus strand of JAKIVT010000004.1, from coordinate 6,572 downwards.
CGCCGGGCATCGCTTCCTCGATTCCCGGGGCGGAGAGGTACACGCCGGCGGCCGCCTCCACCTCGTTGAGGGATTCGAGCCGGATCGTCTTGCCCGCCGGACCCCGCTTCGGCGGCGCCGGTCGGTAGAGGCCGCGGATCTTGGTAGCGAACGGCTCTCGGCGGCCGTTCGCGATGATCTCGTCGCCGACACGGAGCCGGCCGCGGTAGACAATGACGTTCCCGACGGGACCGATCCCTTTCTGGTCGCTCCGCTCCAGGATCGTCGCCTCGCCGCCTCCGGTGACGACGTTCAGTTCCGACTTGAGGAACCGTTGCGACAGTCCGACGAGGAGGGCAAGGAGCTCGGCCACCCCGACCCCGGTCTTCGCCGAGACCGGCGAGAGGCCGATGTTGCGGGAGAAGTCGCTCACCCGGTCGTACCGGTCGGCCGAGAATCCCATCTGGTCGAGCTGCTCGGCGACACTGTAGGTCCGCTCGTCGAGGTGTTTCGAGTACTCCGGCCCGGAGTGTTGGATCTGGTCGGCGAGCGAGATTGGTCCGGTCGGCTTGCGCCATCCGGGTACCAGGTCGATCTTGGTGAGTGCGACGACGAAGGGGGTCTTCTCGTGGCGCAGGATCTGGATCGATTCGCGGGTCTGGGGCTTGAACCCCTCCTTGATGTCGACGACCAAGACCGCGAGGTCGGCGAGCGCACCCCCCCGCCGCCGCATGGTCTCGAACGACCGGTGGCCGGGCGTGTCGATGAACAGGAGTCCGGGGACCTGGAACCCTTCCGTGGAGACGATCCCGTGGGAGAGCACGCTGACGGTCGAGAGGGGAACCTCGATGGCCCCGATGTGTTGGGTGATCCCGCCGGCCTCGCGGGCGGCCCGGATCGACCCGGCGATCCGGTCGAGGAGCGTCGTCTTTCCGTGGTCGACATGACCGAGGAGGGAGACGATCGGAGGGCGGAGGGAGGGCGGCACGGCGCCGTCGACGGCTCGTGGGCCTTTACCGTTTCGAGCGAGCGACCGTCGCACTCGCGTCCGTCAAGTTGGCGAGCGACCCGGCCACCAGCGGGACGAGGAGCTCGTCCGCCTCGAGCCCTCCATGGGCCCCCGTCAGAAATCGCGTCGGAGCGGCCGCGCCTGGCAACAGGTACGTGAAGCACTCCGGGCTCCGGGGGAACGCGATCACGTCGCCAATCCGCTCCCGGATCTCCGGGTGGAAGGGCGGAGGTCCGAACAGTCCGGCCCCCAAGACGGCCTCGCGACCGAGGACCGGAGAACCGGGGGCGAGCCGCTGGCGGAGCGCCCGCTCGAGCGCCTCGATTCCCCCGGTCCTCGCCGCGAAGAACCCCGCCCGTCGGTCGCCGGCGAGGGGGCGCACGATCTCCCGGAGGAGGGCCGGCTCCTGGTCGACCGAGATCCGGCGCGCGAGGGTCGCTGGGACCTGGCCGTGGTCGCCGGTGACCGCGACCTGCACGCTCCGGGCAAGACGACGCGGAAGCGTCTGCGCCGTCCTCGCGAGGAGGTCGACGATACGGTCCATCTCCATCGCAAACCAACGTCGGTCCGGTCCGACGAGATGCTGGACCGTGTCGAGCTCCGCCCAGTAGAGGAAGACGACCTTCGGCGGACGGGGTCTCGAGAGGATTCCCGACAACTGGTGGACGAGGTGCGAGGCGGTCGCATACCCGACGAACTCGGCGCCGTCGTAGAGGAGCCGGGTCAACCCGCTCCCCTGAAAGAGGTCCCGCGAGAGGACGGTCGCCCGCATCCCCCGTCGGAAGAGCGTCGGCGCCCCGGTGAGCATCGATGGGGTCCACGACGGCCCGATGAGGGCGTCGCGGGTCGACGAGCCGACCGGGGCCATGTTCAGCATGTCGGCGACGACGCCGAAGCGCGGGAGGTACTGCCGGTACCCGACGAGTCCGTGGCGACCGGGCAGGACGCCGGTCGAGAGGGACACCAGGGCCGCGGTCGTCGTGGAGGGGAACACGGTGGTGATCGGGGCGGCCGACCGGCCCCACACCCTGCCCGCCTCCCCTCCGTTCCGGGTCCAGTCGAGGAATCCGGACCAGCCGAGAGCGTCGACCAGGAACATCACGACCGGACCGTCGCCCGAACCCGGGAAACCCCCGAGGTCGTCGGCGAGAGGTGGCGCGAGCGGCGGCCCCCGGAGGCGTCGAGGGCCAGCAGGGAGGGAGACGGCGAGGTTGACGATGGATCGACCATCGTAGCGGGGAACCGGAAGACCGGTGGCAGGGTCGACCTTCCAGATTCGCCGTCCCGCCGAATCCTCCGGTGGGGCGAACGCCGGCGGGACGCTCATCCGACCACTCCGATGGCGAGGCTCGTGAGCAGGACGGCAAGGACGAACCCGGTGATCAGCACGTACGCCCGGTCGCGGACCGCGGCGAACCCTCCAAGGGCGAAGGTCACGCGTACGACGGGAGTCGCAGCGAGGACGACGACGCCCACGAACAGGTACGCCCACGGGTCCCCGGCTCCCAGGGCGCCGGACAGCCGATCGAGGGGCAGGCGGCCGGTACTCCCGGCGAGGCCGGTGGAGCCTCGGGCCGCGGCGAGCAGGAACCCGACGACGAGGAACAGCCCGGAGACCAGCACTCCGTAGCGGAGGACGTGGCCGAAGGCGTCCCGGAGTCCCGGAGGGTCGGCGGCCAAGGCCGGGAGTTCCGGCGAGGGGGGACCGCTCACGGGAGGGCGCCGACCCCCCGGGCGACCATGAGCACCGCCGCAACCACGAGAAGACCGACGAAGAGGACCTTGAGGCGGGCCACCGGGGCCGTGTGTCCGTAGCGCCGTCCGAGAATCGTACCGAAGAACACCGCGAGTACCACGGGCGCGACGACCGCGAGGACGACGTCGCCGGCGAACAGGTAGACGAGCGCCCCGGCCGCGGCGGTCACGCCGATCATGAACGTCGAGGTCGCCGTGGCGACCCGGAGCGGGACGTTCATGAGGGTGTTCATCGCCGGGACTTTGAAGATCCCGCCGCCGATCCCAAACAATCCGGACGCGACCCCGGCCAACCCCGCGAAGCCGAGTCCGACGCCGCTCCGCGTCACCCGGTACCGTCGGCGAATGCCGGTGACCGGCCCGACATATTCGCCGTCCAGACGAAGCCGCCGGGCGAGGAGGTCGGGCGGCGGGTCGACGACGGTGTCCCGGTCCCGACTGGACGCCATCAGCGCGGCGGCGATCAGGACGACGGGAACGAAGGCGAAGACCAGGATGTTCGACTGGTTCGCCAGCACCGTCACGGCGACGATGGCGCCGGCCAGGCCTCCGAGCGCCGTCGCCGTCTCGAGGAACATGGCGAGGCGGACGTTCGTCAGCCCCGATTGGACGTCGTTCGAGGCGGCCGCGGAGGAGGTCGCGATGACGCTGACGATGCTCGCGGCGATCGCAATGTGGATATCGATCCCGAAGAGGAGGACGAGCGCGGGGACGAGGAACAGACCGCCCCCCACACCGAGGGCCGCCCCCACCGTCCCGGCGGCGAACGCGATGACGACCAGGACCAGGAGGGCGAGGAGCGGGTCGAGCCCACCGAGGGTGACGACGACGAACCCCACCGAGCGCCCCGCCTCGTAAGCCGGGATGCGTTACTTAACGGGTGGCCCGGCGCCGTCGAAGCCGTCGAGCGTCCGCTGCCGGTCGGTCGCCGGACGGAACCGCTCGGTGTGCACGGAAACGGTACGGACCTTCCGCTGGCGCCCCGCCGCCTCGGCCGCCCAGAGCTCCTCGAACAGCCGCCGTGCGGTGGTGGCCACTCGCTCGGCCCCGTCGGCCGCGGCCGCAAGGGTCCGGGACCGGGTCGTCCGGGAGAAATCCTCCCACCGGACGCCGACGGCCACCGTCTGGAACCGCAGCCGTTCTTTCGCCAAGCTCTCGGCGAGCTCCCGCGCCAGCCGGTCGACGGCGACCTCGACCTCCCGGGGGTCGGAGACGTCCGCCTCGAACGTCCGGTCCGAGGACCGGGACCGGGGGCCGAGGACGTCCGGCCCCTCGATGATCTCCTCGCCCCGGGCGAGACGGACGAAGAACCGTCCCGTGTCGCCGAACTCCCTCCGGGCAGCGAGCGGGAGCCCTTTGGCCAAGTCTCCGATCGTCGCAATTCCGTAGGTGGCGAGGCGCGCCTCGGTCTTCGGCCCGACACCGGGGATGGATCGGGCTGGGAGCGGGGCGAGGAAAGAGGCCACGGACTCGGGACGAACGACCACGACCCCGCCGGGCTTGGCCCGGTCGCTGGCGATCTTGGCGACCGTCCGCGAGGTCGCCACTCCAATCGATGAGGGAAGGTGGACCTCTGCCTTCAGGTCGGCCTGGACCTCACGGGCGACTCGACCTGCGTCATCGGCCTCGGCCGCCTCGACGCGGACCGCGGCTTCATCGATGCTCAGCGGGACCACGTCCCCGAACCGGAGGGCGAGGCGGGCCCGGACCTCCTCGGCCGCGCGACCATACTTCGGGAAATCGGCCGAGATCCAGATGGCGTCCGGGCATCGGCGTCCCGCCTCCCCGACCGGCATCGCGCTCCGGACGCCGAACGCCCGGGCTTCGTAGCTCGCGGACAGGACGACGCCCCGCGTCGGCCCCTTCGACGGGTCGGGACCCACGATGACCGGCCGCCCTGCCAGGTCGGGTCGGTCCCGCAATTCGCACGAGACGTAGAACGCGTCGATGTCGATGTACAGCACCCAGCGGACCACGGCCGTGCCCTCTTCCCCGAGACCGGGTCCGGAATGCGGCTGGAACGGTTACAGGCCCCGGCTGAAGTCGATCGCCTTGGCGTCGACCGTGATCCCGCCGGGACCGATCTGGTACGGTTGGACCGTCCGGGCGTGCGGGGTTCGCCGCATCTTCAGGACACGGAGCGACAGCCCGATTCGGTGGCCGTCGTCGGCGGAGGAGTACCCCAGGAGGATCACGCCGTCGGCGATGTACTCCGAGAGGCCGTCGCGACTGACCGAGGGGTGGAGCGGGTCCGCTTCCGCCGTCAGGACCGTCGTGGCGCCGGCGTCGCGGCACACCCCCGCCAGTCCGAAGAGGATGGTGCGGCGCGCGGGCTCGTCGTCGCTGAGCATGTTGAGGAGGCTGACGGAATCGACGACGATCCGCTTGGCGCCGAGCTGCTTCAGCTCTTTGCCGAGCTCGCTCTGGATCCGCTGGAGGTTCTGGTGCGTTTGCTTCGGGTCGAGCCGGATCACCTTCACCGTGCCCGCCTTCACCGCCGCGTCGACGGGCCAGCCGAATTGCCGGGCGCTCGCCAGCAGCGCCGACTCTTCCTCTTCGAGGGACAGGTAGACGCCGGGCTCTCCGTGGGCCGCGCCGGCGAATAGGAATTGGAGGCCGAAGCAGGTCTTGCCCGTCCCCGGAAGCCCGGTAACGAGCACGACGTGGCCCGCGGGAAGACCGCCGCCGAGCATCTCGTCGAGGCCGACGACCCCGGTCGACACGCGGGGGAGTTCAGACTCGCTCATACTGCGTCGTCACCAACCCATTCAGGGAACTCACCCGGATCACGAAACGGCTCTGCTGTTCGTGGGGCATCCGGGCGAGGATCGGCATGAATCGCTCGACGAGCATCGTCCGCTGGCGGTGCGAGGAATGGGCGCTCGTGGTCCAGCTGAAGTTCAACACCCCGTCGACGGAGTCGTACAGCGCTTGTTCCGTCGCCGGTGGCGCGACGCCCCGGGAGAGGAGCAGGTAGACGACCCCGCCCCACGATTTCGCCCGGCGTCGAAGCCCCTTCACCAAGGTCAGGAGCGATTCGGGGTCGATCGACTTCCGGACCAGAAGGTCGGTCAGCGAGTCGACGATCACGAGATTCGAGACCCCGTCGCGTTCCACGGCCGCGGCGAGGGCCGAGAGCGGGTCGTCGGAACTGGACGGCCCGCGGTCTCTCGCAAACAGGCTGCCCCCGACGGTCGCCCATGTGGGGGGGACAACGGAGTCGGCAAAGTAGGACGGGGAGAGGTCGTGAAACGAAAGGTGGCGGTCGAGCCCGTCATGGTACGTCGGGTCGAACGAGCCGGCGATCTCCTGCATGACCTGGTCCCGGGAGCGGGTGAGACTGACGTAGGACACCCCCTTCGGGTAGAGGAAGGGACCCTTCGCATTCCCGAGGAAGAACCGGTGGAGGTCCGGGTCGTCGTAGTACATCATCAAGTGCACGGCGGACGTGAGCGCGAACTCGACGTGGCCGGCCCCCGCATCGCCCGCGAGCAGGACGACCGAACCGACGGGCATTCCCCCGCTCAGGTAGTCGAAGTCCGCCACGCCGGTAGGCATCCGGTCCGGGGTGGGCTCGGACTTCGGCGAGGGCGCAAACCCTTCCGAGCCGACGGTCCCGGTCGGTACCGACCACGCGCGCGGAGACTCCACAGCCATCCTTCGTGCTCGGGGCGTCGAGCCGGTCGACCAGTATTAGAATCGTCCGCTCTATCGGGCGGTCGCCGGAGTTGCGCCGGACTTCAGGAGTTCCCGGAGCACCACCGTGGCGTAGCTCCCCTTCGGGAGTGCAAAGTGGAGGCCGACGCCCTCCCCGTCGGACCGGAGGCCC
>JAKIVT010000039.1 GCA_022750415.1 Thermoplasmata archaeon | reverse complement strand
CCCGACTTCTGCTCCTCGCCGCGATGGGCCATGTGGAGGCGGGCCTCCTTCGCCAACCATTCAAAGTTGGCGTACGCCTGGAAGTCGAGTCCGTACCGCTCCCGGATGTAGGCGGCGTGAGGCTCGAACACCTGCCAATCGCGCACGACGATGTACTGCAGGGAATCGAGAACCATCTCCAAGTCCACGATCTCCTGCCGGGCCATCTGGCCGAGCAGCTCGTAGACGTAGGTGAAATTTCGGACCTCGAGGTCCTCCTGGGACTCGAACGCGTCTTTCCAGTTGGTCTCCCGGAACTTCTGGATGGTGAGGAACATCCGGGCCCTCCGTCGGGGGAACGATTCGTCGGTGATCCTCTCGAGGACGTTGAGGGAGAACGCGGCCTTGGATTGGTTCAGCGTCGCCTCGAGCAGACGGGCGTTCTGGCGCAGCTGAATGAGGATGAACACGGCGCTCAGCACAATGGCGGCCGAGCTCGAGGCGCTCAGGATCGCGATGACCGGGCTGACGTCGACCATTCGCCCGGGCGGGGCAGACGGACGGTCCATTTCAACGTACGTGCCGCGCCGGCCGCCCCCGGGCTCTGGTCGGCCCTGGGAGGACGACCGGTTCGGTCGCGGGACCGCGTGGACTTCAAGTAGGGTGCCTCGCTCTGTCGGGTATGCCGCGCCTCGAATCCGAGCTTGCCCGCACTGTCCTCAGCCGCAATCTCAAGGTCCGCAAGGGGGAATCCGTCGTGATCGAGAGCTGGACCCACGGACTTCCCTACGTCGCGGCCTTCGTCGAGGAGACCCGTCGACTCGGCGCCGACCCCATGGTGCTCTACGAGGACGAGCGGGCTTGGTGGTCGTCGGTCTCCGGCGGACGGCCGAAGGACGTCGGTCGAATGTCGCGCTCGGAAAAGGCGGCCCTGAAGGCCGCCGACGTGTACGTCTACTTCTGGGGCCCGGAGGACCGGCCCCGGGCCGACGCGCTCCCCGAACGGATTGCGAACTCCGCCTTCGATTTCAACGAAGGGTGGTATGGGATCGGGCAGAAGCAGGGGCTTCGTGGGTGCCGCATGTCGGTGGCGTACGCGACCGACCCCGCCGCCAAGGTCCTCGGCCTCGACGGAACCCGCTGGCGACGGCAGATCGCCGCCGCAGGCCTCGCCGATGCGCGGCATATGCAGTCGACGGGCGACAAGGTCGCCGCCCGATTGGAGAAGGGCAAGGAACTCCGGATCCACCACAAGAACGGCACAGACCTGACGCTCGGGCTGGTCGGCCGCAAGGCGCGCGTCGAGGCCGGGATCGTGGACAAAGCCGCCAAAGCCCGCCCGTACGGCTTCCTGACGAATTCTCCCGCGGGAACCGTTCTGGTCGCCCTCGACGAGAAGACGGCCGAGGGCGTCATCGTGTCGAACCAGGCATACATTCAGCCCGGCTTTTCCTCGAGCACCGGTCGCTGGGAGTTCTCCGGTGGGAAGCTCCTCAGCTACGCGTACGAGAACGGCCACCTGGAAGTCCAGAAGAAACTCGACTCCCTGGGCGAGGGGAAGGACCGCCCGGGGATGTTCGGTTTGGGTCTGAACGCGAAGGGGCGGGGGATTCCCCAGTACGAGGAGATCGAGGCCGGAATGTCGCTGCTCGGAATCGGGGGCAACGCCTTCCTGGGGGGCAAGACCCAACTCCCGTTCCAGTTGTACTCGATGCTCCGGGGCGCCGACGTCGAAATCGACGGGACCCCCATCGTCCGGGGCGGACGGGTCGGATAGTTCCCCGTCCCGGTCGCACCGCCCGCGCCCGACGGGTGTCCGGTCGGACCCGGCTCGCAGTCCGCCGCCGAGCTCGCGAGTCGGTCCCGGACGACGACGGGCCCGCGCCGGCCCAACCGCCCGCCGTCCGACGCCCCCCGTCCGTCGCAGACGGGATGGGGAGAGATTCCCCGCGAATGGGTAATAGGGAACTTCCGGCCATGGCAACACAGGCGTCGGGCGCGGGCCGTTGCGCTCCGATGGATCGATGTCGGTGTCTCTCCGCGAATCGACCCCTCCACCGGCGCTCGCCCTCCGGTTCGACGGGATCTGGAAGCGGTACGGGACCGTCGCGGCGCTCCGAGGGGTAAGCTTCGACGTCGGGGCGGGCGAGGTCGTCGGGCTCCTCGGTCCGAACGGAGCGGGAAAGTCGACCGCGATGAAGATCTCCCTCGGGATTGTACGGCCGGACTCCGGTTCGGTCCGCGTTCTCGGGGAGTCGATGACGCCGGACTCGATCGAGCTGAAGCGCTCCCTCGGCTACGTTCCGGAGAACCCGTCCCTCTACGAGTTCCTGACCGCCGCCGAGTACCTCGACTTCCTCGCCGACATGTACGGCCTACCCGTCGAGGGCCGCGCGGCGCGGGTGCAGTCGTTCCTCGCCGGGCTCGAGCTCGCCGGGCACGAGAACGCCATGATGAGCGGCTTCTCCCAGGGAATGAAACAAAAAGTCGCGCTCATCGGCGCCCTCCTCCACCGCCCCCGCTTGCTGATCCTGGACGAGCCCCTCAACGGTCTCGACCCTCGTTCCGCCCGCCTGGTGAAGGAGCTCCTCTCGACCCTGGCCCACCGCGAAGGGGTCGGGATCCTGTTCAGCACCCACGTCCTCGAGATCGCGGAAGCGATCTGCGACCGGCTCGTCATCGTCGACCGGGGGGCCGTGGTGGCCAACGGGACCGTCGCCTCCCTCCGGGCGAGCGCCGGACTGCCCGGTTCCGGCTTGGAAGAGGTGTTCCTTGCGCTGACCGGGACCGCGGCGCTCGGCGACATCGTGACGGCGCTGAGCCACTGAGGCGCCGCCGAGCATGGATCTCCGAAAAGTTCGACGCCTCGCCGAGGTCCTCGTCGCTTCGCAGCTCCGGGCCGGCGGGTCGAACACCAATCCGAAGAGCTTCCTCGGCCGCCCGTCCACCCTCCTCCTCGTCGACGCCGTCGCGTTCGTGGCGCTCTTCGGCCTCACCCTGGTCGCCGGCCAGGCGGTGCAGTCGGCGAGGCCGGGCGTGCTCGCCGGTCTGGTCGGTTCGTTCCTCCCCTTCCTTCCCCTCCTCGCGGTGGCATCGGCGCTGGTCGGAGGGCTCACGTTCGAGCTCGCCACGACGGCGAAGTTCGCGAACAGCGATGCGGTCAATTGGCTCCCGATCCGCAGCCTCGATTACACCCTCGCCTCGTCCCTCGGACTCACCCTCCTCTACTCCCTCTCGGTCGTGATCCTCGCGGCGGTCGCCCTTGGCCTCGGTATCGTCACTGGAACCCTCCCCATTGCGGTCCTGGCGGTCGTCCTCGGATTCGCCGGGTTGTTGGAGGGGGCCCTCCTCATCGAGATCGTCCGCGGCGTGACGCAGCGGGCGGGCGCCCTCGGCCGAAAGCGCGGCTCCACGGCTCTCATTCTCCGGGCCGCCGTCTTCCTTGCGGTGGTCCTCGGCTTCGAGCTGTTCTTCAATCCGGTCATCCTCCTCGATAGCCTCCGCGCCTTCGGCTCCCTCGGCCCCATCGCGCTCGTCGTCCCCCTTCTTTGGGGCTCGGACGCCATACTGGCTGCGGTGGAGGGCAACTTGCTCGTGGCCGCGGCTGCCACGCTCGGCCAGTTCACCTTCCTCGCGCTGACTGCAGTGGCGGCGGCCCGGATCCGGTCGAGGTTCTGGGTCCAGAGCGGCGGCGAGGTTGTCTTCGACCGGCATACGTTCGGGGAGCGGCACCGAGGGCTCCGCGCGCTCGGACTTGGCCCCGCGGCCGCGGCCCTCGTGGCCAAGGACCTCCGGGGACTCGTCCGCCGACGGGAGCTCATGCCGGGACTCCTGCTCCCGTTCGTGATCGGGATCATCCTCCTGGTCCAGACCCGAACCGCCGGGGGAGGTGGGAGTCCGGTGGTCGAATCGTTCCAACTCGGACTCTTGGCTTGGGTCGCCGGTCTGTCCGCCTTGCTCCTCTCCTCTTCCTCATTCGGCCAGGAGCGGCGGGGGATCGTCCATCTCTACACCCTCCCCCTCCGCCCCCGCGAGGTATTCCGCGCCAAGGCGGCAGCGACCTTGCTCGTGGCCCTCCCGGTAGGGCTTACGCTCACGGCCCTCGGGCTCGTCGTGTTTCGTCCTTCCCCGATTGTCGCCGTCGCCCTTCTCCTGCTCGTCGGCGCCCTGGTCTTCGAGGCGACGGCGATCGGCCTCGCCTTCGCCGCGCGGTACTCCGACTACCAGGACCGGCCCCGACCCCAGTTCGTTCGGTCCATCGCGATGCTCGCCGCGACGGGCGTGTACTTCCTTCTGGGTGGAGCGACGACCGTTCTCGCCGTTCTGCTCGCCACGGGGCTGGTGCCGCCGGCCGAGGCCGGCCCCGCAGTCGTCGTGGGGGGCGGACTCGTCCTCGCGGTGGTCGTCCTACTGACGTGGCTGGGATCGTCCGGGGTCGCGCGGCTCTTGCGCGAAATCCCGGTCTAGTCGCCGGCCCCGCTCGGGTCGAAGCGCTTCAGCGGCGAACGCCGCGCTCGGAAGGAAAGGGTTGTCGTCGGGGAGCGCCCCGGTGGGCCGGGACGCTGCTGCCTTCCTCCCGCTTCTTAGGTCCACGTGATGGTCACGAAGACAGGACCGCCGTGCAGCGCGACCGCGCCGAGGTTCGGACTGGCGGTGAACCCGGCGACGGGTCCCACGGAGTAGGCGTAGAGGGCGTTGCTCGGCTCCCAGAACGTGATCGTGTTCGAGATCGACGACTGGGTGTAGCCGTTGATCGTTACCGCCCACGGCGTCGATGCCGGGAGTCCGGACTCCGTAAAGACAATCCGGTGCAGGGTCACGAAGAGCAGCGGGTGGGAGTCGCCGCCGGCGAAGATCCCGCCACCGTCGGTGTAGGGCAGTACGCCCCAGGGGTTCTGCGAAGTTCCGTAGTTCGACCAGTAGTTCCCCGACTGGACCGGCTTCCCCAGAATGTTACCGGAGAGCCCGAACCCGTTCACCCAGTGGGTGATCGTTGCGGGCTGGGGGGTGATGTTCCACCGGTCCACCCAGAGCTGCGGCGCGCCCGTGTAGAGGTCGAACGGCGGCGTCACGGCCGTCACCGGCGTCAGGAACGCGTTGTTGTAGATCCGGTCCCCGCTCTCGTAGACCTGGAGCCCGTTCTGCGAGGAGCCGTACTGGATCGACCCGGGGTTCACCGCCGTCGTTGTCGCGGCCGTGAACACGTTGCCCCACACGACGTTGTTCGTGCCGCCCGACAACATCGCGCCGATGCTCTGCACCTGGAAGTTATTGCCGGCGATCAGGCTGTCGGACGTGCCCCAGAATTGCACGCTCGCGATGAACGAGTTTCCGCTGAACGACCAGCCGGTCAATTGCGGGTTGTTGACGAGGGAGATGTGGGTGTCGTTGTAGAACTGCAGTTCGAGGTTGTTCGTGAACGGGGTGCCGAAGTGGGCGCTGAACTGGGCCTCCACCGGGAGCAGGAACGCGACTGCGAAGTCCGGCAGGCCGGTCGCCGTCACGTACGCGTTGGTGTTGGCGATGGAGATCCCGGGGAACACGGGGTAGTAGAAGTCGTTGAACTCCCCGAACAAGGGGCTGAGCGTCCCGGCCGAGTTGGAGTCGAGGACGTAGGGGTTCGTGACGGTCCCGGATCCCCCGCTCGAGATCGCGGCGAGCTGGGCGTTGTTCCACGCCCACAAGGGGGTGTAGACCCCGAGGGCGGGGTCCGAGCTCAGCGACACCGTCGCCGAGCCGGACGACGAGACCGTCATCTTGACGGGCTTGTAGTCGGCGAGCAGGAAGTCGAACGAGTACGTGTGCGGGCTGAGGTTGTAGGTCGCCACGCCGCTCGGCGGCACGGGGGCCCACGCGGCGGTGTTCCGGTTCCACGCCGCTCCCTGGTTCGCGAACGCGAAGGCGTTCGACGGGGTCAGCGTGAAGGTCTCTGAGATGAACCCGGAGGCGGCCCCCGCGAGTCCCCAGAGCGGCTGGAGGAGCGAGGGGCCTGAGCCAAGGACAGCGACAGGGTTGGAACCGCCCGCGCTCCACTCGGCGATTCCCTCGGAGGTCTCGCCGGTGTCCGTTCCGAAGCTCGAGCCGGCAGGCACGGCGACGTACGTGCTCGAGTGGTTCGCGAGGGTCCACAGACCCATCGTGGCGTTGATCCCGAGCAGCGTGGTCGTCGAACCGCCGCCGGGGCCACCGATCATGATCTCGGCATCGTTGAGCAGGCCGATCGGGTTGGTTTGCTTCCCGTCGATCTGGAACACCGGGTGCGCCGCGGCATGGACCGGGGCAACCGCCGAGTTGAACTCCACCTGGTCGAACGAGCCCGAAATGACGGTCCCGTTCGAGGTCGTGATCGAGTAGTTGAAGTAAATCGTCGGGCGCAGGTTCACGACCGACGCGTTGTTGTACAGTCGGATCGTGAACGGCGTCGGCATGTTCCAGCTCGGTCCAACGTCGTAGTAGAACACGCCGGGGACGAGGTTGCCGCCGTAGCTGTGGAGGGTGCCGAGTTGCATCCCGGCGCCGGGAGCGCTGAAGTTCCAGATGTTGTCCTCGATGCCGAGGGTGTGACTCGCGGCGAAGTAGATCGGGACGTTTTGAATCCAGTATTGGCCGGAGGAATTGCCCAGCACCGTCACGTGCGTCAGGACGGTGTTGAGCTGGAGGGTAAAGATGTCCGGGGACGACGAAGCGAGGTAGTACGGGTCGACGCTGTTCAGCGTCACCGCCCCCTCGACGCTCGGGTAGTAGGTGACGGTTCCGTGGTCCACGCCGTGCGTGTTGACTTGCGTGCCGAAGTAGCCGAGACCCATCGGAGCCGGTGCCGCGGCATACAGGGGATGCACGATGCCGCCCGCCGTCGAAGCCGCGCCGTTGACGCTCGGAAGGAAAAGATCGGTGGAGGGAATTCCTCGGGCCTTCGCGACAGCCAACGCGTGGGCCACGAGCGCCGCCGTGGGCGAGGCGCTGACGTGCGCGCCGCCTGCCGGCGTGAGGCCCCCGCTGGGTACTCCGGAGACGGGAACCATTCGCGCGGTCGCGCCGCCGAATCCAACGGAAAACGCGGGCAGCAGCATCACAGCGGCGATGGCGACGACGACAATCCCCAAACCTTGCCAGCGAAGCCTCATGGCAAGGGCCCTGACGTATATCCCCTCTTTAAAATCTCGGGCGAAAATCAATCCCGACCCCACGGAGGCGCCTCCCCGGGGGCATCGGGCCTAAAGGACCCGCCCGGAGCCAGGGTCACGTCCCAAGCTCGGCGACCCAGTTGGCGAGTTCCGTCCGGAGCATCGGAGCCTCGGGCTCGTGCCACAGGTCGTGGAATGCGCCGGGAACCGACCGAAGACGCCGGGACGTCGACCCGACCCGTTCGAGAAGCGTGCCGGCTCCATTGGGGTGCGTCACGCGGTCCGCGGTGCCTTGGACAATCAGCACAGGCACCGTCAACTGACCGGCATCGCGGAAGATGGTGCCGATCGTTCGGAGGAGCTCCGCCGCCGTCCGGGCTGGCACGGGGCGGGGGTCGATCAGCGGGTCGGCTGCCATCGCCTCGAGGACCGCCGGCACCCTCGAGAACCCGGGAATGTTCGGTCGAAATACGCGGGCCCTCGGGGCGAGGACGCTGAGGAGCCGGACGATGCCGGCGGCGCCCACCGGCGTCCCGTCGGGGGCCTGGAGGGCGGGAGCGCTCAGGACCAAGCCGGTGAGCCGTCCGGGGTGGTCGAGCGCGTATCGGAGGGCGATGGCACCGCCCAGGCTGTGGCCGAACAGCACCGTCCGCGCGGCCGGAGAGTTGGCGTGGACCAACGCGAGTTCGGCGTCGAGGTCCGTGCCGAACTCGGGGAACCGCCGGACCCAGGCACGGTCTCCCCCCGAGCGGCCGTGGCCCCGCAGGTCGAACGCCGTGACCGACGTGCCGCGGGAGAGGAGTTCGTGCGCCAGTTCGTCGTACCGACCGGAATGGTCTTTCAGCCCGTGGACGAGCACGAATTCGGTGTTCGGTGGAGAATCGGTTCTCCAGGCGCGTGCGACCAATCGGGTGCCGTCCAGCCCGCGGGTTTCCAAATCCTGGGGCGTCGGGGGCAACATGCGCAGGGAGACCCCGGCCCTCCACAAAGCGTCTGGGTTCCCTATCCCCCGACGGCCCTGGAGTTTCGGGCGCTCGACGGCCTTCCCCCCCGCCCCGGCGCCCGACGAAATAATAGACATGTGCGGATACACCGCGACCGATGGCCGCGGAGCAGAAGGCCGGCTGGAGAACCCTGACCCGGGCGGAGGAGGCGGTCATCGTTCGACGGGGGACCGAGCGGCCGTTCTCCGGAGAGTACGAGCACACGACCGCCGTGGGGACCTACCGGTGCCGGCGCTGCAACGCGCCGCTGTACCGGTCCGAAAGCAAGTTCGACTCCCGGTGCGGCTGGCCGAGCTTCGACGACCAACTTCCCGGTGCGGTCGACCGGATCCCGGATGCGGACGGCGAGCGCGTCGAAATCCGCTGCCACAACTGCGGGGGCCATCTCGGCCACGTGTTCGTGGGGGAGCATATGACCCCGAAGAACACGCGACACTGTGTCAACTCGATCTCCCTCGTCTTTGACCCCAACCCACCTCCGCCTCGATAGGTTCCCCTAGACCGGGTCCACGGCCGAACCGGGGCGAGCCCGGGAGCAGCGGGATCGGCGAAACCGGGCCGGAAAACGAGACTTCGGGACGGAAAAACGACTTCCGGCGCCACCGGCGTGTCTATATTCCCCCTTGGACTTCGGCGAATTGGATGTCGATGGCGACTCCGACCGCCCGGGCGCGAGCCTCCGGGCCGACGGTCTCAGGGTCCCCCCACACATCCGTTGGAGCCCGGCACCTTAGCGTGCCCTCGGGGGGCCGCAATTTCTCCGTTTGACGAATTCGGGGATTTCCCGACCCCGATTGAACTCGCGCGCGAGATTCTCTCCACTCTGGGGCCGATCGGATCGAAGTGGACTCGCGTTCTCGAGCCCTCCTGCGGAGACGGGGCGTTCATCCGAGCCCTGACCGAGTCTCCGTTCCCCCCGCAGGAAGTCGTCGGGATCGAGCTCCAGGGCCACCACTTCGTGGGCGGTCCGCCCAAACTGAGCACGCCGCGGACGGAAGTCACGATCATCAACGGGGACATTCTCCGCGCCGATGTCCGAAAGCTCCCCCGCTGGACGACCAAGGGCCCGCTCCTGATCGTCGGGAACCCGCCCTGGATTACGACGGCGGAGCTCGCCCGGTTGGGCGGTGGCAACACCCCCGTCAAGACCAACGCGAAGAACCTCAAGGGGTTCGACGCGCTGAGCGGTGCCTCCAACTTCGACCTCGCCGAGTACATCTGGATCAAGCTGCTCCGCGACCTCTACCCCCTCAACCCATCGATCGCTCTCCTCTGCAAGACGTCGGTCGCCCGGAACGTGATTCGCTATGCCCAGCAGGAGCGGCTGAGCGTCTACGACGGGTCGATGCGGATGATCGACGCCCACATGTGGTTCGGCGTCAACGCGCCCGCGTGCCTCTTTACCCTCCACGTCGGGCACGGCGCCCCGGATTACACGATCCGCATGTACGATTCGCTGGAGGCGACGCTCCCGAGCGCCCTGCTCGGGATTGTCAACGGCCACCTGGTCCCCGACGTCGAGCGGTACCAGAAGGTCAGCTCCTCGGAGGGCTCGTTCCCCTTCGAGTGGCGCCAGGGGATCAAGCACGACGCCGCCGCCGTCATGGAACTCGTCATGGACCCGCACGGGCGCCTGTTCAACCGCCTCAGTGAGGAGGTCAAGGTCGAGCCGGAGTACGTCTACCCGCTCCTGAAGAGTTCCGACCTCGGCAGCGAGCGACCGAAGACGATCAAGCGCCGGGTCATCGTCACCCAGAAGAAGAACGGCGAGGACACGACGGCCCTGCGGGCCGATGCTCCCCGATTGTGGGCCTATCTGATGTCCCACAAGGAGTTCTTCGAGAATCGGAAGTCCCGGATCTATCTCGGCGGGCCTCCGTTCGGGATGTTTGGCCTGGGCCCGTACTCGTTCTCCCCGTGCAAGGTCGCCATCTCGGGAATGTACAAGAAGGCGATTTTCCGGGCAATCGGCCAGATTGATGGCCGACCGGTCATGCTCGACGATACCTGCTACTTTGTCCCCACCGAGGACCCCATGTCCGCGGCGGTCCTGGCGGCTCTACTGAACTCCGACCCCTCGCTGCAGTTCTTTGAGGCCGTGACATTCTTCGATGCGAAGCGTCCGGTCACGAAGGGCCTTCTGAAGCGGGTCAACCTCCACTCCGTGTGGAACCAGTTGGAGGACCTCTCCCCCGCCCGGCGCGCCGAGCTGCTGATTCCGGGGCTCCGTGGCGGGGACGCCTCCCCGAAGGACCGGTGGCCCTCCGATTACACCGAGTTCGTCCGGCGAGTTTCCGAGCGGACTCCGTAACGGAATTCCCTTCGAACCTGCAGTCGTCCCCAACGGGGGGGGTGGCTCCCGAACTCGCATCCTTCGGTTCGGGGCCTTGATGGAGATACCTTTACTATCCCTCTCCAAATCGTGTCACTATGTCTCCGAAGTCAGCCAAAGCGGCCCGAAAACTCCGCGGTGCGCAAAAGTGGATTCTGGAGGAACTCCGCGCCCTCGGACCGTCCGTCCGCCTCTCGACGTCCCAGATCGCCAAGAAGATCAGCAAGGCCCGGGGGAAGGCGTTCCACAAGAACTCGGTGTACAACGCGCTCCGAATTCTCGTCCGCCGCGGGCATGTCACGGTCGTTCGAGACGGTCACGAAAAGCTCTACCAATCGACGGGAGCTTCCCGTGCCGAGTCCCCGGCACCAAACGCTGCCCCCGCTCCGTCGCCCAAGGGCTCCGCGAGCGTCGGGGAGGTCTCCGGGGCGATGCTCCCGCACAAGCTCGCCCTCGGGGAGATCCTGGTGGTTAGTATGGATGCGCACCAAATTGTCACGGCGACCAACCTCCACGGCCGGTTGGTCCTGGAACGACACCCCCTGCCCGGCTGAACCCTATCGACCCAGGGCCGGCCCCGCTCGTGGGACCGGCCGCCCGCCCTAACCCGTACGGACGGCTCGACCCGAAGCGGCGTGACGGAGCGCGTTCGTCGAGGCAAGCCGGGGTCCACCCCGGGGTGCCGAGAAACCGGCCGAACCCTTCGGAGCCTAGAATCCCCAGCTCGTGTAGTAGAAGTAGATCAGATAGAACCCGACGAGGATCAGGGCCACCGCACTGACCTTCTTGATGAGCGGCGTGTAGGCCTTCAGCAGGTTCACGTACCGCTTCCCCGCCAAGGCGAGCACGAGGGTAACCACGATCATGAGGACGGCTGCGGTCAGGCTGAAGATCAGGATGTTGATGATCCCGCCCACCAGGCCGAGCGCCAAGCCAGCGATGATCGCGGAGAAGATCACCGGCGCGACGCATCCCGCGGCGGCCGCGGCGTACCCCATCCCGTAGCTGAACAGCTTCAGGTTGAGCCCTTCGCCGGAGGCGGGGGCCGCGACGATCGGGGTGTTCGTCTCCTCCTTCCCTCGAACCCGGAGCCAAAGTCGCTGGATCGGAGTGATGATCCGCCAATACTGCAGATTGGTGAGGAGGAGCACCCCCAACCCCACAAGGGCGATCCCGACGAGGATCAGGAGGTAGGGAATGTACCCGCTCACCAAGCTGGCCGCGAGGATGAGAAGGAGTCCGATCGCAAGAAACACGACGATCATTCCGATCGCCGTCACGGAGCCGGCGGTCACTGCCCGCCGAGCCGCCCCCTTGTACGAACTCGCGGATGGAGCCGCGTCGTCCTTTCCCGCGCTCAACCCGAGGAAGAGTCCCATGTACCCCGGGAACATCGGAAACGCGCAGGGAGAGAAGAACGTCGTCACACCGGCCAACGCCGCCAAGGCGAAGACGCTCACCGTGACGACGGAGATCGGTTTCGCCGTGCCGGCGAGGGAGGAGGAGATCGTGGATTGGAGTTGACTCGTGCTCTGGGCGCCGACGACCTCGTAGACCGAGTGGCCCTGCTTGTCGATGATGAAGACGTTCGGAATCCCGCTCACTCCGTAGGAGAGAGAGACGGCGTGACTCGGCGTGTCCTGCGCCATGGTCCAGGTCACGTTGTTCTTGGTGTGGTACGCCTTCAGCGCGGGAATCGTGTCGCCGAACTGCGGTTCGATGAATACGGAGATCAGCTGGACGTGGGTGTTCCCGGACTCGTTGTAGGTCGTCGACAACGACTTCAGGCTCTGCTCGACGACCTGGCATTCGGCGCACGACAAGGCGGTGAACTCGACGAGGACGACCGAGTTCGCGCGATAGTTCGAGAGGGTGAAATTCGTCCCGTAGATATCGGTCAGGGAGAAGTTCGGTGCCAGGGGAGTACCCGACCCGCCGGAGTTGCTCGTTGGCAGGAAGTGGCCGAAGTACAGCCCCGCCACGACGACGGTCGCGACGAGGACGACGACCAGGATGGCCGCGACCAACCGCTTCGACTTGACCACGCCTACCTCCTCGGTCCGGGGGAGGCGATGCGGTCCCACTCTTGAACGTTCCCCGTCGCAATCCTAGCCCGCCGAGAAGAGGCGGACCCAAGGGCCCGGCAGGAGAGTGGCTGGGGGACGACCCGAACGAACCGACTCGGCATTGCGCCGGGGCCCGTAGCCGGCCCACAGACCCTGGCGCCCATGTTCCGAGCCTATGGGGGGGTCTCTGGAGAGGAGGGAGTGAATTCCGTGGCATCGGACGGGGCCGACCCGCCGCCTTTCCGCTTCCTCGACATGGAGAACGCGACGAACGCTGCTAGAACCACCGCCACGATGACGACCAAGAGAATGGCGAGGCCGGGCATCGTGGTGAGATAACCGAGGGCGGTCTTGCCGCTCGGGTGGGACACTGGCGGGGTCACGACGCCGGTGCTGTTGGACACGGCGAGGTCCTTGACGAGATTCTGGCCGTCGATTGTAACGGTCGCGCTGCTCGTCGGAT
>JAKIVT010000038.1 GCA_022750415.1 Thermoplasmata archaeon | reverse complement strand
GTCGACACCCCCGGGGTTCTCGCGTTCCTCGCGGGCGCGCTGTTCCAGGCGGGAATCAATTCGCTGGAACTGATGAGCGTCTACACGGATTCGACCTTCGTCGTCCGGGAGGCGGACGTGCTCCACGCGTTCCAGGTGCTGTCCGGTCTCGTCCACCCGGCGAATCCCGAGCCGTCCGGCTTCGAGTAGCGGGCGAAAGCGGTGTCCGATTCTCGACGAGCAGTTCCGCCGGAGAGGTATATATGGGCCGATGGTTAGGATGACACCCCGAGCCGAGTTGTTCTCGCTCAGGCGTTGGTGAATCGATGGCGTCCCGAATGACCGTGCGACCGCCGTTTGCCCGGCGGACCCGAGGCCTCACGACGGTGGCCTCTGCGATCTTGATTGTTGTCGTGCTCGCTTTGGTGGGCGTCGGCACGTACGCCGTGATGGGAGGCTTCTCGAAGGGGAGCCCGCTCACGTGCCAGCCGATCACCGCCCCGGCGTGCGCCCGGTTCCAGAACCTGCATGACATCGGGCTCCAGCTTCCGTTCAAGTCCGTCCAGGAAGGGAATGCCGTGCCGTTCACGGTCTCGCTCCCCTCGGGGGAATCGTCCACCACGTACAACGTGAACTTCGGGGACGGAACCCCCGTCGTTTCCTCGCACTCCCAATCCGTCTCCCACGCGTACGCGAGCATCGGTACGTTCCTCGTCTACGTGACCGCCACCGTGAACGGGGTCCTCCACGACAACCTCTACGGGCTCGTCCAGGTCGGCGTCACGGCCTCGTACTCCTCCACCACCGCGGGCACGGTCCCGGGAATCGCCGGGCTCCTGGTCTCGAACACCACGGCGCCAGCCGGAACTCCGCAGGTGACCGGTGCCATCCTCACCGGCCAATCGGTCACGGTTTCCGCGTCGTACACCACGGCACCGACGAACCCGGCGTACACCATCACGCCCCCGACGATGAAGGTCAGCACGGGCGGGACCCTCTCCAACAGCCAGGGGACCTCCAAGAGTTCGGCCGGGGCTACCGCATCGTTCAACAGCGCGGGGTCGTACGACGTGAGCTTCGTCGGCGGCGCCACGAACAACGTGACGACGGTCGTCATCTCCTACAACTGGACGGTCTTTGTCGCCCCGGCGGGACTGCACCCGGGGGTCGCCGGTCTGACGAACGTCAAGGACCCCCACCCCGGGACGATCATCAGCTACGAGCTCGCCCCGGGCGGCGGTCTTTCGGAAGACCCGGCGATCGACTACGAGACCGTCGGAACCGAGCCGATCATCAACGTCTACCAGACCCTGATCACCTACAACGGAAGCGTCACGGGACCGACCCCGGACGCGTTCGTTCCCGAGCTCGCGACCTGCGTACCGGGCAGCGCCCAGTGCGCGAGTATGTACAAGGGCGACACCCTCGTTTCGGGCTGGAACTACACGTTCGTCATTCAACCGAACGCGACGTTCTGGGACCCCACCACGGGGAGCTCCTGGCCGCTCTACCCGACGGATGTCATGTTCTCGATGATGAGGACGTTGGGATTCGCGACGCTGCCGTTCCCGACGGCGAACCCCGGCTGGATCATTGCCCAGTCCCTCCTGAGCCCCGGGAACACCACCTGGGATTCGATCCACGGCTCGTACAACAACACCCCCGCCAACGTCTCGGCGGCGATGACCATCAACGGGACCGATTGCCCGCAGTCGGTGACATCGAATCCGAACGCGCGCGGGTGCATCACGTTCTCCGCGCACGGTCACAATCAGAACTGGCCGTACTTCCTCGAGCTCGTCGCCGACCCGCTCGGAGGCTCCGTCGTCCCGTGCGGATGGTTCAGCGCCCCGACCCAGGCGGCGGGGATTCCGTTCTGGACCCGCGGCAACGTTTCCGGCTCCGGCGACCACCCGTGCCCGATGCCCGGCAGCGGGGGCTATGGGGTCCCGTTCAGCCAGATGCCCGCCCAAGGGTGGGACCAGTGGGAGCAGCTCGGGAGCGGGTCGTTCGGCGGCTCGTACCTCGGCCATGTCCAGTGGAACATGGTCGGGAGCGGCCCCTACTCGGTCGAGAACTACCAGATCGCCGTCGGCTACACGCTGAAGGCGAACCCGTCCTACTCGCAAAACCCAGACTGCACCTGGACCGGCTGCCAGCCGAAGGCGGGGAGCTACGCCTCGACGGTGGAAGTCAGCTGGGAGAACACGCAGCAGCCCGGGGAGCAGGCGTACATCGCTGGCACGGCGGACCTTGCGTCGATCCCGTCGACCGACTTCTCGCTGTTCATCCAACTGATCAATCTCGGGAAGATCCAAGCGATCACGGCGCCGACGATTTCGATCGGGTTCGACCCGTTCGACTTGTCGTTCAACGTGGGGGCCGCCCAGAAGTACACCACCAGCACCGTCAACGTGCCGTCGACGTGGTTCAGCTACCTCGGGATGCGGGAGTTCTTCGCTCGGGCCTACCCGTACGCCACGATCCTCAACACGATCCAAACGAAGGACGGGATCCAGCTCGGGTTCGACTACGGCGGGGCGATCCCCCAGTTCATGGCGAACTATTACCCCACGAACATCCCGTGGCCCAATACCGACCCGTGCTCCGATGCGAGCAACGTGAGTTGCCCGATCTACTGGTGGAACGCGATGCACGATTCGTCGGGCCCGTACTTTGACCCGCAAGTCGTGGGCTGTACGAGCGCGAACCCCTGTCAGATGCCGATCTTCGGGCAGACGGGGAACCCACCGGGGGACCAAATCTTGGCCCTCTGGACGAGCGAACTGCAGACGCTCAGCCAGGGCGCGATCAAGGTGAGCCCCGTGGACATCGATTTCATCGCGTTGATCACGAACTCCCAAGACAGCGGGCCCGGCAACAACCCGATGCCGCTCTACACCCTCGGGTGGGCGCCCGACTACCCCGACCCGACCGACTACACGATCCCCCTCTACAACCCGAACGCGACCTACACCGACGGGGACTCGGTCGAGCAGTCGCTCTACACGCCCGCGTTCACGACGGGGTGCGCGCAGTCGTACAAGGACTACTCGTACTGGGCGAACCAGACGATCACGCAGTCCTGCCAGGGGATCGCGTATAAGTCGATGCTCGCGGCACTGACCGTGGCCGCCTCCACGCCGGCGGGACCGCTCCGGGTGGAGCTGTATGACCAGGCGGAGAAGATCGCGTACGGTCTCGCGCTCTACACCTACACCGGCCAGAGCAACCTCATCGCCAGCGTCGCGGCGTGGCTCAACCCGTCGAGCGTCAACACGAACGTCACCATCGGCGGCGGCGGCGACACGGTGTTCTACAACCTGAGCGGCAACGACCTCGTCGCCACCAGCCGCACGTAGGCCGAGGCAAACGACCCGGCGAACCCCTTCCCCTCTGGCCGGCGACCGCGTTCGCCGTCGGGAGATCGACTCGCGAAAGCCTTAATCGACGCCCCCCGTCCCGCGGCCGATGCCGCCGGAACCGGAGGAACCGGACGAGCCGGCGGCGCCGCTCGAGGTCTCGCTCGGCGCCCCAGAGCGGTCGGTTCTCTCCGCGCTTCGCTCGGCCGGCGGACTTGCGATCGAGGAGGAGGCGATCCCGGGCCGGACCGGACTTCCGCTCGAGGCGGTCCGGGGCGCTCTGCAACGGCTCCGGTCGAAGGGACTCGCCGTGGTCGAGGAAGAGCATCGGGAAGAGGTTCGCCTGAGCCCGCGGGGCGAGGCGGCCCTCTCGAGGGGGCTTCCCGAGCGCCGTCTCCTCCAGATGCTGCTCCGGAAGGCGGGTCCCATGACGCCGGAGGAAATCGAGGTCGAGGGTCTCCACGCGGAGGAGCGGTCCGCTGCCATCGGACTTCTGCGACGTCGTGGTTTCCTCGGCGACGGGGTCCCGTTCCAATTGAAGCCCGGGCATCCGGATCCGACCAACCGGTTCCCGGAGGAGGCCGCCCTCGGCACGATCGGAGATGAGCCCGCGTCGCTCGACGTCGCGGCCCTGAAGGACTTGCGACGGCGCGGCCTCGTCGACGTCGACCACCGCTCGACGAAGCGCTGGCAACCGTCCGAGGAAGGCCGCCACGCCGTCCTCGACGACGATTCGACCCTCCTCGGAACCGTGACCCCGTCGATGTTGCGGGACGGAACGTGGAAGGGGGCGGCGTTCCGCCCGTACGACGTCCGGGCCACGGTCCCCTACGTGGCCGGGGCGCGACCCCACCGGTACTCCGCCTGGCTCCGGGAGTTCGAGGAGATCCTCCTCGGTCTCGGGTTCGAGCAGGCCGAGGGCCCGCTCCTCGAGACGGAGTTCTGGAACAACGATGTGCTGTTCATGCCCCAGCAGCACCCGGCCCGCTCCATCCACGACGTCCTGAGCGTCGTTGGACTCGAAGGAAAGCTCCCCGCCCCCGAGCTCCTCGAGCGAGTGGCGGCGGTGCACGAGGGGCGCCCGATTCCCGGGGACGCGACCGCCATCACACCAGGGTGGAGGGCAACGTACGACCGGGCGGTGGCGAAGCGGCTCGTCCTCCGGTCGCAAACGACCGCCGTCAGCGCGCGCTACCTCGCCGCCCACCCGAAGCCACCGTTCCGGATGTTCTCCCTCGACCGGAACTTCCGGGTCGAGGCGGTCGACGCGACCCATTCGATCGATTTCGCCCAGTGCGAGGGCGTCCTCGGCGGCGAGGGGACGTCGCTCCGGGACCTCGTCGGAGTGTTCCAAGCCCTCGCGGACGCGATCGGGATCCGGGAGCTCCGGATCCGGCCGAGCTACTTCCCGTTCACCGAACCGTCGGTCGAGGGGTACGTGAAGCACCCACGTCTCGGCTGGATCGAAGTGTTCCCCGGCGGAATGCTCCGCCCGGAGGTGCTCCGCCCTCTCGGTATCGACGTTCCGGTCGCGGCGTGGGGGATCGGCGTCATGCGCCTCGCGATGGTCTCCCTCGGCGTCTCCGACATCCGGGACCTGTTCCGCGACGACCTCGACCAGCTCACCGGGGGGGCCCGCTGAAATGCCGCGCGCGATCCTCTCTCGGCCCCGCCTCCTCGAAACCCTTGGCCGGGAGGTGACCGACGACCAGCTGCGGGACCTCCTGTGGCCCACGAAGGCCGAGTTCGGGGAATCCGGAGACGGGACGGTGACGGTGGAATGCACCGCCGACCGGCTCGACCTCCTCTGCGAGTCCGGGCTCGGGCTCGCCCTCGCCCCGCATCTCGGCGGTGCCCACGGGGGCGTTGCCATGCGAGGGGGGAATTGGACGGGCCCCCCGCTGGTCATCGAGGTCGACGAGTCCGTCGCCGCGGTGCGGCCGGCGATCGCCGGCGTCGTCGTGCAAGCCCCCGAGGGACATTCGCTCACGGCCGGCCTCCTCGACGAGGCGATCCGATTCCAGGAGCTCCTCCACGCGACGTACGGGGCCAACCGGACCCGCTCGAGCCTCGGGATCTACCCGACGGAGCGGTTCGGATTCCCCGTTCGCTACTCCCTGCGGCCGATCGACGAGGTGGTGTTCGTGCCGCTCGAGGGCACCGAAGCCACCGGAGGGCGCCAATTCCTGGCGACCCACCCCCTCGCGCTCCGGTACGGAGGTCTCGGTGTCGTCGGCGAGCAGATGCTCTGCCTCAGCGACCCGCAGGGGCTTCTCCTGAGCGCGCCGCCGATCTTGAACAGCCGCGACGCGGGGGAGGCTCGGCCGGGCGACCAGTCCCTCCTCCTCGAATCCACGGGGACGAATGCGGCCCGGGTCCGCGAGAGCGTCGGCCTGTTGTCCCTCGTTTTCGTCGCCCATGGGTGGACCTTGACCCCGGTCGAGATCCGGGGCGAGGGGCCGGCCGACGACGGACTCGCGCTCACGACGCCCCGCCGGATCGAGCTTCCCCTGACCGTCCTGGACGGACTCTCCGGACGGACGTACACCGTACCTGAGGGCGAACACCTCCTCGGTCAGTGCCGGCTGAATGCCCATCCCGTTCCCGGCGGTTTTCTCGTGGACGTTCCCCCATGGCGACCGGACCTCCTGACCGCGGTCGACGTCGCCGAGGACGTGATCCTCGCGCGCGGAGTGCGTCCGGAGGACGGCGTCGTTCCGCCGAGCGCGACGCGCGGCCGGCGCCGCGCCGAGACGGTGTTTCGCCGACAGGTTGCCGAGCTCGTCCTCGGGCTCGGGCACAGCGAACTGTACACCCCCATGCTCGTCGGCCGGGACCTCGACCAGCTGCTTGCCCCGTCCGGAGCGATCGAAGTGGCCAACCCCGTCTCCGACCTCTTTTCCCACGTCCGGAATCGGCTCCTCCCTTCGCTCCTGACGAGCCTGTCCCACAACGTCCGCCATGCCTACCCCCAGCGGACGTTCGAGGTGGGGCCGGTCGTGGTGGCCGACTCCGGCAGCGAGACCGGGGGGACCACCCGATACCGTGCGGGGATCCTGGTCGCCGGGGAGGGGGCAGGGTTCGCCGACGGGGCGGCGTTGCTCGATTACCTCACCGGGACGTTCGCCGCCGTCGGCGTGCGCGAACCGGTCGAGATCCCGGGAACCATCCGAGGGCGCGCGGCTCGCCTTCGGCTCGCGGGGGAGGCGATTGGGGAGGTCGCCGAGGTACACCCCGCCGTTCTCTCCGCCCTGAAGGTGCCCGTCCCTGCCGTGTGGGCCGAGCTCGACCTCACGGCGCTCTGGCCGCTCGTCCGCCGTTCCGATGCCGATTAATAGCGTGTCCCGGTCGGAATCCGCCATGCCGGCACGTCGACGGGCCGCGACGGATCCAAAGGCGCGCTGGGAGGCGGCGGCGCGGGCCCAGATCGGTCCGAAGATGGACGGCGGAACCGTCCCGCTGCTCGTGGGACCTCCCGAGGACGCGGACGCGGTCGCCGTGGAACGGCTCGGCTTCCCCGGGGTCCCCCCGTACACGCGGGGCGTTCAGCCGACCATGTACCGCGGTCGCCTGTGGACGTTCCGCCAATACTCCGGGTTCGGAAGCGCCCGGGAGACGAACAAACGGTTCCGATTCCTCCTCGAGCGGGGGCAGACGGGGCTCTCCACGGCGTTCGACCTGCCGACCCAGATCGGCTACGACTCCGACCATGCGAAGGCGAAGGGCGAGGTTGGCCGGGTCGGCGTCGCCATCACGAGCTTGGGGGACATGCGGCGTCTCTTCGAGGGGATCCCCCTCGACAAGGCGACGGTTTCGATGACCATCAACGCGACCGCGCCGATCTTGCTCGCGCTCCTCGTTGGAGTGGGCGAGGAGTCCGGCGTCCCCCGGGCCAAGCTCGGCGGGACGGTCCAGAACGACATCCTGAAGGAGTACATCGCCCGCGGGACGTACATCTACCCGCCGGAGCCGTCGATTCGGCTGACCACCGACGTCATCGAGTTCGCGACGCGCGAGATGCCCCAGTGGAACTACATCTCCGTCTCCGGCTACCACATGCGCGAGGCGGGGGCGACCGCGAGCCAGGAGGTCGCCTTCACGATCGCGAACGCGATCGCCTACGTCCGGGCCGCCGTCGCCCGCGGGCTCGACCGGGACGAATTCCTGCCCCGCCTCTCGTTCTTTTTCTCGTCGGACCGGAACTTCCTCGAGGAGATCGCGAAGTTCCGCGCCGCCCGCCGACTGTGGGCGTATGTGGCTCGGGAAACCCTGGGGGCGAAGAGCCCCCGCAGTTGGGCGATGCGGTTCCACACCCAGACCGCCGGGTCCTCCCTGACCGCCCAGCAGCCCGAGCTGAACGTGGTGCGGACGACGCTGGAAGCGCTCGCGGCCGTGCTCGGGGGAACGCAATCGCTGCACACGAACGCGCTCGATGAGGCGCGGGGGCTCCCGACCGAGGCGTCGGCGCGGCTCGCCCTCCGGACCCAGCAGATCCTTGCCGAGGAGTCGGGGGTCGCCTCGACGATCGACCCGCTCGGGGGAGCGTACGAGATCGAGTATCTCACCGACCGGATCGAGTCCGAAGCCCGGGACTACCTCGACCGGGTGGAGCAGATGGGCGGCGCTCTGGTCGCCGTCGAGAAAGGATTCTTCCAGGCCGAGATCGCCCGGGAGGCGTACCGCATCGCCAAGGCCCGCGAAGCGAAGGAAGAGATCGTGGTCGGGGTCAACGCGTTTCCCGACGGGAACGACAAGTTCTCCCTGTTCCCCGACGAGACCGGCTCGGGGCGCTCCCGGGGATTAACGATCGCGCCGGACCTCGAGCGGGACCAGCAACGGGAGCTCGCCCGCTGGCGAACCGACCGCGACGCGAGAAAGTGCGGCTCTGCCATGGCGACCCTCGAAAAGGAGACCGTGGCCGGTCACAATGTCATGCCGCCCCTCCTCGCCGCGGTCCGCGCGGGGGCGACCTTGGGGGAAGTGGCGGAACTCTGGCGGGGCTTGTTCGGGGAATACCGACCCCCCCGTACGTTCTGAGAGGGGTGCTCGGTGCAGGTCGACCACCTCGGGATCGCCGTTCGCAGCCTCGCCGATGCCCTCGGCCGATACGAACCGGTCGTTGGAGGCCACGGCTCCCCGCCGGAAAACGTCGAGAGCCAAGGGGTTCGGGTCACGTTCCTCGAGGCCGGCGAAAGTCACCTGGAGTTCCTCGAGCCGCTCCGTCCGGATTCGGCGGTCGGTCGATTCCTCGAAAAGCGCGGGGAAGGGATCCATCACCTCGCGTTCCGCGTACCGGATGTGGCGAAGGCGCTCGACAACGTACGAAGTCACGGTGGCCGTTTGATCGACGAGGCTCCCCGCATCGGGGCCCGCGGTCGGACGGTCGGATTCGCCCACCCGGCCTCGTTCCACGGCGTGCTCGTCGAGTTCGTGGGGGCCCCGAAATGAGCGCGATCTCCGGCGTCCGGCTTCGGCTGGTGTTTGACAGTCGAGGGCGCGAGACCCTGGAGGCAACCATCGAGACCGACCGGGGATTCCGCGGCATCGCGACGGCTCCGAGCGGGGAGAGCACCGGCACCCACGAAGTTCCGGCGTTTCCCAAGGGAGGGGTCGCCGAGGCGCTCTCCCTCGGCCTCACGGCGGTCCGGCCGGCGCTCATGGGCCGGGACGTCGCCGACCAGGTCGGGTTCGACGGGAAGCTCCACGAGGTCGACGGGACGGCCAACTTCTCCCGGATCGGCGGCAACACGGCCACCGCGCTATCGGTCGCGGTCGCCCTCGCCCACGCGGCCGAGGGCGGGCGGACATTGGCGGCTTCGCTGGGAGCTCCGGCGCATCCCACGAGTTGGCCCGGCGTCGTTGGAAATTGCCTGAACGGAGGCCGCC
Organism: Thermoplasmata archaeon; assembly: GCA_022750415.1. Taxonomy (GTDB): domain Archaea; phylum Thermoplasmatota; class Thermoplasmata; order Lutacidiplasmatales; family UBA184; genus Lutacidiplasma. The sequence goes on along the minus strand of JAKIVT010000038.1, from coordinate 4,295 downwards.
ACGCGATCGGCGGCCCCGACATGCAGGAGTTCATCGCCTTCGCTCCGAACGCGACCCCCCTCGACGAGGTCCGGGCCGCCATCGCCGTCCATCGCGCGGTGGGGGAGGCGCTGCACCGCGCCTACCCGACCCTCGCGCTAGGGCGCGGGGATGAGGGAGGCTGGGTGGCCCCCATCGGGAACGTGGAAGCCCTCGAGATCCTCTCAAGCGCCTGTGCGACCGTGCGGGACTCCCTGAAGCTCTCGGTGTTCCCCGGACTCGACTTGGCGGCGAGCGAGTTCTTCTCCGATGGACAGTACCGGTACAAGGACCGGACCGTCGACTCCGACGGGCAGGTCTCGTTCGTGGCGGAGCTCGTCGACCGGTACGGGCTGAAGTACGTCGAGGACCCGTTCGACCAAGAGGCGTTCGGACCGTTCGCCCAACTCACGGCGGCCGTCGGGACGAAGTGCCTCATCGTCGGGGACGACCTCTACACCACCCGGAGGGCCCGGCTCGAGCGCGGGGTCGCCGAGCGGTCGTCGAACGCGGTCTTGATCAAGGTCAATCAGGTCGGCACCCTGACCGACACCCTCGCCACGGTCGCGCTGGCCCGGACGAATGACATGGCCACAGTGACGTCCCACCGGTCCGGAGACCTTCCGGAGGGGTGGCTCGCCCACCTCGCCGTCGGGTTCGGCTCCGTCGGCATCAAGTGCGGACTTCTGGGCGGAGAACGCGTGGCAAAGCTAAATGAACTCCTGCGGCTCGGCGGCGCCACCGAGGCCGAAAATTGACCCCTGAGGACGCCATGGCCGAGCCGCTCCCCCCGACGGAGAGCGACGGCCAGGACACCCGTCCGGGGGAGCTCCTCATTCCGGAGGAGACGTACCTCACGAGCGGTGTCCACATCGGCACCCAGCAGAAGTCGGCGTCGATGCGCCGGTTCGTCTACAAGGTCCGGTTCGACGGCCTCCACGTCCTCGATATCCGCGAGACCGACCGACGGATCCGGCTCGCGGCGAAGTTCCTCTCCCGGTATCCGGCCGAGAAGATCCTCTCGGTCTCCCAGCGCCAGTACGGCCAGAAGCCGGTCCGCGTGTTCGCGAAGACCATCGGTGCGGTCTCCTACAGCGAGCGGTTCGTTCCGGGCTGTCTCACGAATCCGAGCCTTGCCGACTACTTCGAGCCAAAGGTCCTCGTCGTCACCGACCCCGCGACCGACCAGCAGGCGCTCAGCGAGGCCGTCTCGATCGGAATCCCGGTCGTCGGGCTTTGCGACGTGAACAACGAGACCCGGAACGTGGACCTCGTAATCCCGGCCAACAACAAGGGACGAGTCGCGCTCGCCACGGTCTACTGGCTTCTCTCCCGGGAGGTCCTGCGTGCCCGCGCCTCCGGCGCCGAAGTCCCGTACCCGCTCACCATCGAAGATTTCCAAGCCGCTCTATAGTCGCGCGCTCCCACTTCGCCGTCTTTTTATCCGTCGACGACCTCGAAGGCTGTGGGGCAGTCGAACGGGGGCCTCCCCGGTCTGCTCGCCGAGCACGGAGTCCCGGAACAAGGGGCCCGGCTCTACCTGTCGCTCTGCCGGGAAGGACCGCAGACCGTCGCCGAGCTCGCGCGGCTGTCGGCCCTGAACCGCGCCGAAGCCTATCGATTCATTCGCCAGCTCGAGACCGCCGGCCTCGTCACCTCCTACGGACAGCGACCGATGCGGTTCGCCCCGGTGCCCCCCGAAGCCGTGGTCGACCGGTGGATCCGCCGGGCCGGAGAGCGCCTTCGCAAGCTGGAAGGAGAGCGGGAGCGGGTCCTCGCCGATTGGCGCGAAGGGCTCGAGACCCCGATGGACCGGGACTCGCGAAGGTTCACGGTTCTCGAGGGTCCGGAGACGATCCACAAATTCCTGATCAAACGGATCGGCACGGCCCGCGAGGAAATTCGAGTCGCCGTGGGCGGGTTCTCCCTTGCCCGCGCGATCGACGGCGGCGTGGACCGGGCCCTCCGGGAGGCGTCCGAGCGGGGCGTCCGCGTCCGGATGGTGACGGAGGTGAACTCGGCCAATCTGACGGAGTCGAAACTGTTCGGCTCGTTCAGCGAGCTTCGCCACGCCGCGGGCCCGGTCTCGACCCGGACGGTCGTGGTGGACCGAACCGGGGCTCTCATCTACGTTTCCGGTGCGGAAGGGCTAGGTGCGTCCGACTCGCAGCAGGTGGCGCTCTGGTCGAGCGCCCCGTCGTTCCTCCGGCTGGCTCGAGACTACCACCAAAGGCTGTGGAGCAAGAGCGCCAAGGTCGAGCGACGCCTCGTCGAGCTCGAAGCCCCCGTGGGCGCGGGGCTCCCCGTCGTCCAGGGGCGGGAGTCCGAATCGTTCGACCGCCTTCGGGACGTCACTGCGCTCGGCATGCGCGTCGCCGGGCTGTCCGAGATGACCCTCGACGTCTCCGAGTTGATCGGGGCGATCGGGCGCCAGGTGGGCCGGGAGGTCGGCCGGTCCCTCGAGGGGGAGACGCCGACGGAGGTCGCCCGGTCACTCCAGTCCTACTACGACACCCACGCGATGGGCCGGCTGACGATGGTCAAGGACCACCCGCTGGTCCTCCGGGTCAACGGATGCTTCGGTTGCGTCTCCCAGTCCCCGGAAGTGGGGCGGATCCTCTGCCCCGAGCTGATCAAGGCCGCCCTGGAGACCCGCCTCGGGGCCGGCTACGATGTCTCGAAGCCCGACCCACGAAGGCACGCCCAACGCGGGTGTGTGTTCTCCGTCACGGCTGCGTAGGGGTCCGCAAGAGCACGGTCCGGGACCGACCCTCGTCGGCCGTTCGGTCAGGCGGCTCCCAGGCCGTGCCCGGACCCGAGCGTCTACTTCGAGTGACGCCCGGCGTTCTCGGCGAGACGTGCCTTGACGAGGCGTCGGACGAGGCCAGGGGGGAGCGGATGTCCGGGGGTGAACTGGAGCGTCCCCTTTCCGGTTTCGTACGGTTTCAGCTCGGCAGCGAACCGACGCTGGGTCGCCGTGCTTCCAACGAACAGGCTGCAGTGATCTCGGTAGGCGTTGTAGTAGACCAACATTCCATGGCTTCGGAAGGCCGGCATCTTGTAACTGATGACCTCCTCGGCGTCGGGCGCCGCGGCTCGGATGGTCCGTCGCAGCGTCTCGAGGGCTCCCCGGAAGGGGGCCGGAACCCGGGCAAGGTACTCGTCGACGGCGACCGTCCCAGGGCTGGGAGTTCGGGCCATGGACGGGGTACGGGACCGGACGACTTAACGCGACGGGAAACGGGGGATGGATTTCGGACGAGCGCCCTCTCGGACCGCGGCGCGAGGCTCGGGAGAGAACCGCGTTCCTCCGGATGCGGGAGGGGCGAGGTTGCGTCCGCTGCGGACCGGCCCGTTCCGGCCCGGCGCGTGCCTACGGGGTCCACGTCGGGGCGCCGTACCCCGGTGGAACCTTCGGTGGCGGGACTGGTCCGCCGAACGGGTCGGGTCGGGGCGCCGGCGCGCGGCCGTGCTTCTTCGCGAGATAGACGTCGATGGCCGCCGCAGCCCGCTCACCGGCGCCCATCGCGTGGACCACGGAGCGGCCGCCCGTGGCGAAGACTCCCTCTACGTCGGTCATCGTGTCCTCGCGGGCGCCCTCCGGCCAACCCATCGAGGCGAACTTGAACTTGTACTCCGGCTCAAACCCGGCCACGTCCGCGACCTCGCCGACGGCAATGATCACCATGTCGGCCGGGATCGTCTCTTCGGAGTTCGGCACCGTGACGAGCGGGCGACGGCCCTTGGCGTCCGGCGGGCCATGCTCGGTCTTCTCGACGACGAGCCCTTCGACGCGCTGGGAGCCGACGATCGCTTTCGGAGAGCGGTAGAAGACGTACCGGACCCCTTCGATCTCCCCGCCAACCTTCTCCTCCTCGGTCGCCTTCATGTCCTCCGGGCCGCGCCGGTAGACGAGGAGGACCTCGCCGCCGCCGGTGAGTCGGCGCGCCGAGCGGGCGGCGTCGAGCGCCACGTCCCCGGCACCGATGACGATGACCCGGCGGTTGGTCCGGCCGAAGATGCCGTCGGGGCGCTTGTTGATCGCGAGGAGGAAGGGGAGTGCGTGGTACACCCCGGGAAGGTGCTCCCCGGGGACGTTGAGTTCGCGCGCCTTCGAGGCGCCGATGGTCACGAGAACCGCCTCGTAGCCGTCGGTGAGGAGCTTCTTGGGGGAGAGGTCGGCCCCGGCGCGCTCGCCGACGACGAACGTGACGTCGAGGTTCTTCCAGCGGGCGAGGTCGGTGTCGAGGTCGTCCGCGTCCAAGTGGTAGCGGGGG
>JAKIVT010000037.1 GCA_022750415.1 Thermoplasmata archaeon | reverse complement strand
GGAGACGTTTATAGGGCGACCGCGAGTCCGCCGCCCTCGTCGGTGGGCCCGTAGCTCAGCCCGGTAGAGCAGGCGGCTCTTAACCGCAAGATCAGGGGTTCGAATCCCCTCGGGCCCGTCGCCGCATCCTCCGTACCGGGACCGAGGCCGGGCCACCGCCTCTGCCCCGGCCGAGCTCCGAAGGGTCGGGAAGGTTTTTGGGATGCCCACGAAGCCGTGCAGTACCAGGACGGCGGCCTGGTCCATCTGCTCGTGATCGCGTGACACGCCCCGCACGCGACGGGAAGGACCGGTGCGGGGAAGCCGCCCGAATCCGGCCGCCCTACCGGGGTGGAGCTTGCCGCGAAGGAGCGGGCGAGTCGAGAAACTCGAGGACGAGCCGGTTGAACTCCGCCGGCGCCTCCATGTTGAGCATGTGACCTGCGCCAGGGACCGATACCCGTCTCGCCGATGGGATCCCTTCGGCGAGCACGGTCGCGATGCGGTGGAAGTCCGGAAGGTCGTGTTCGCCCACCAGGACGAGGGTCGGGGAAGCGACCGAGGCGAGCCGCTGCACCGCCGGCGGGTCCGCGCCCCGGGAGGGACTCTCCTGCAGCCAATGCCAGCCGGAGTACTCCCGGAGAATCGTTTCCAGTCGCTCTCGAACTTCCGGTCGGTTCCGTGCCCCCTCGAACAGCGGGTCCGCCAACCACGCCTGCCGGGCGGCCTCGACGCCGTCCGCCTGGGCGAGCCGGTCGATCCGGTCCCATCCTTCGACGACCGCCGGGGACCATTCGAACCCTCCCAACGCCGAATCGACGAGGACGAGACGGCCGACGAGGTCGGGGTGCTCGAGGGCGAAGTCGAGGGCCACGGCGCCTCCCGCGGAGAGTCCCACGAGGTGGACCCTCGAGAGACCCAACGAGCTCAGCAGCGCCCGGAGGTCGTCCGCCGGCCGGTAGGGGGCACCGACCGAGGGGAGGTCGGATCGCCCAAAGCCCCGCAGGTCGTATCGGAGAACCCGAAACCGGGGAACGAACGCGGGGAGCTGGTCCTCCCACATGCGGAGGTCGAGGGTGAATCCGTGAAGGAACACGACGACCGGCCCCTCGCCGTGAAGGTCGTAGCACAAGTGGGTCCCCCCGACCTCGCGCCGCGGGAGACTGTGGTACGCCGCCGACATTCGTCTCTCCCCCTTCGCGGTGCTCGAATCCCATTTCCCGAGGGTCTCCTGGAGAAGAGCGCTTCGCAGGGCCGCCCGACGGGTCTTGGGCCTCGGAGCGCCACGGTGGTGCGACTCCAGGTCCGGCGTCGGACCGGCGGTCGCTTTGCGCTTCCTCCCCACTCGCCGCTCGACCGTCCCCCACGCCAGGTGGTTCGCGCCCGCTGGTTCCCCTGCGACGAGCACGGCGGGGGAGGTTGAAATACCGAATTTCCGGTCGCCCGGCGTGCGGGGGACCGCCGCCGACTTCCGGCGATTGGGCCTCGGCCAAGGCCTCGGTCGGCGCCGTCGTTCGCCCCATGGCGCGAGGCATCTCCAGTGGCTCGTCGTCGCCGCCGTGCTCCTATCCCTGCTCCCGGTCGCCTCGGGCGCCGCGGGAGCTGGACCCTCGGCGAGGGCGGTCTCGCCGGCACCCACGACCGCTGCCGGCCCGGCGCGGACCCTGTCGGGACCTCCGACCGCTCCGCTCCCGGCGAACCCTCCCACCGCCGCAACCCCGCACCCGTCGCTATCGTCGACCCTCATCTGGTCGAACATCACGGCGGAGAGTCCCACCCAGCCCGGCCCATTCTGGTTCACGGAAGGGACCTGGGACGGAGCCGACCACTACCTGGTGACGTACGGCGGCGACAATTTTGCCGGGGTCAACCTCCAGACCACGGAAGCGTACTTGAACGGAAACTGGACGACCCTCGCGACCACCGGAGTCAACCCCGGGCCCCTCGACGGTCCGTCGCTCGCGTACGACCCGGCCGCCCGAGAGGTGATCATGTACGGCGGGGTCGCGTCGTACTCCCCGTTCTCGTCCACGAACCTGACGTACGTCTACGCCGCGGGCATCTGGAGCGCGGCCCACCTGAACCCGACGCCCCCGCCGCGCCTCGCGGGCTCGATGGTGTTCGACGCGGACCTCGGAGGGGTCGTATTGTTCGGCGGGTACAACAACTCCGACCACTCGGGCGCGACTCTCCTCAACGACCTGTGGTTGTACAAGGCCGGCGCCTGGTCGCTCCTCGCCAGCGGAGGGCCATCGAACCGAACTTGGGCCTCCCTCGGGTATGACCCGACGCTCCACGAGCTCGTCCTCTTCGGGGGCCTGACCCCGTCCGGGACGTGCCTCGGAGACACGTGGTCCTTCAACGGAACCTGGACCCGGGTCGCCGTCCCCGGAGGCGGTCCCACCGGCTTCGCCGGCGCCGCGATCGGGTACGACCCGAGCGTGGGCGGCTTGGTCCTGACGGCCGGTGGAACCGGTGGCGCGTCGTGCCCCAACGTTCCGAACACTGCCACCTACACCTTCAACGGCACCGGGTGGTCCGTGGTTCCGGTCCTCGGATCGCCCGGGACCCACTTGTTCGGCGTGTCGGCGTGGGACCCGACCAATGGGATGTTCGTGGTGGCCGGCGGCGACCCCAACGGCACCACCACCGACGTGCTCGCGCCCCCGCTGTCGCTCGACCTCCTCTCCGCCCCCTCCCCGCTCGACCTGGGTGTCGCCGCCCCCTTCGAGTCGGTCGTCACGGGTGGAGTTCCCCAGCGGACGACCTCGTGGAGTTGGGGGGACGGGACCCTCAACAACACCACGGGGAACGCAAGCCATGCCTACGGGGCCACCGGCAATTTCACCGTACGCTTCGAAGCGTCGGATCCCACCGGCCCGGCGGTCTACCTGAACCTCTCGGTCCAGGTGTTCGATGGTCCGACCCCGCAAATCCTGGGGCCGCCCGGCGCGCTGGACACGGGGATCAATGCCACGTTCTCCGGCTCCAGCGTCGGGGGGTACGGGCTGGTCGTGTTCCACTGGGACTTTGGCGACGGCACCCAAACGACGGGGTCCATGGTCCGGCACGCCTTCTCCGGATCCGGGAGCGTAACCGTAACGCTCACCGCCACCGACATCGCTGGGCGGACGGCCGCGGTGAACCTCTCGCTCCAGGTGTTTCCCGCCCTCGAGGTCACCGCGGTGGTACCGGCGCGCGGCGAGGTCGGCGTCCCGGTTTCTCTGGTCGCCGAGACATCGGGGGGTGACGCTCCCCTCACCTTCGCCTGGGTCCTCGACGACGGGGGAACCGCCGGAAGCGGCTCGTTCGAGCACACGTTCTCCACCTCGGCGAACCACACGGTCCACGTCTCGGTCCTTGACGGCACCGGCGTGTACGCGAATCGCTCCGCCACGATCGACGTGGCCTCCGCGCTGCTGGTCTCCGTCCAAGGTCCGTCGAGCGTGTCGACCGGAGATACCGGAACGTGGACGGCCAATGTGACAGGGGGAGAGGGACCGTTCACGGTGACGTGGACGATCCCCGGTGTGGCGGCCGGCACCGGATTGCGAGCCACGCACGACTTCTCGGGGGCTGGAAACTACGTCGTTTCGTTCACCGTTTCGGACGCCCTGAACGCCTCGAACTCCACGTCGATCCCCCTCACCGTGTCGTCCCCCTCGGCCCCCTTCGGGGGTTCGGTGGACGGGATCCCGACCTGGGAAGTGGCGGGTCTCGTTGCCGCGATCGCCGTGGCGGCCGGGGTCCTCGGATACGGGATCTACCGGCGCGGTCGGTCCCGAAGCGGAACCGACTAGCCGTCCGAAGTGTCGTCCCGATTCCCGCGACCTCGGGGGGTTCCGGAGGGATATACCGAGGGGCGCCGTGACGGCCCCCGATGCCCGAACCGATTCGAATCGAAAACGCGCCGCTTCCCGCCGAGGGAAAGGGAGTCCGGGTTCTCGCGAACGGGATTCCCGTCGCCGTCTTCCGGGTCGGCGGCGCGTTCCACGCGATCGACGCACGCTGCACGCATCGAGGGGGACCGCTCGACCAAGGGGCCCTGCACGGGACCCAGGTCACTTGCGCTTGGCACGGCTCGGTGTTCGACGTGACGACGGGGGCGGTCGCCCACGGGCCGGCGGAAGCGCCGGAGCACCGATACCGGGCGCGGGTCGAGGGGTCGACGCTGTTCCTTGAACCCGTCTAGGACGCCAGGCGGTTCTCCGCTCCAGTAACTTTACCTCAGCCTCCGAATTGTCCTGTTCGTCATGGCACGACGCGCGCCGGCCGAACCTCCCGCGCCCACGGGGACCTCGTCGTCGGCCCGGCGGACTCCCGCCGCGGGAATGAAGATCGTCGTCACGAAGAACGGCCCGTACTTGGTGACGGGGAATGTTCCCCTTCGGCTGATGACCATCCGCCCCAACGCGGCGGGCGAATCGTGGGATTGGGAGGAGGGACGCGTCCTCCCCGCGGGCCGGCAGTACGAGCTGTGCCGCTGCGGGCAATCGAAGACCAAGCCGTTCTGCGACCGTTCGCACGAGCGGGTCCGTTTCGACGGGACGGAGACGGCCTCCCGGCGGCCGTTCGCCCGGCAAGCCGGGGTCCTCGAGGGGCCTACCTTGGTGCTCCAGGACGCGGAGAACCTGTGCGCCTTTGCGCGATTCTGCGACCCGGCCGGAAAGATCTGGGCCTTGGTGCCCCAGTCCGCCGACCCCAACGCCCGCGCCCTCGCGATCCGGGAAGCGATGGCCTGTCCCTCCGGCCGGCTGGTGGTGCGGGACAAGGCGACGGGCCAGGAGATGGAGCCCAACCTTCCCCCTTCGATCGGCATCGTCGAGGACACCGCCCTCCAGTGCAGCGGTCCCCTATGGGTGCGGGGTGGGGTTCAGATCGAGTCGGAAGGCGGGGCGGCCTACGAGGTGCGAAACCGCGTGACACTGTGTCGCTGCGGCGCCTCGAACAACAAGCCGTTCTGCAACGGAAGCCACGCGAACGTCCCGTTCCGGGACGGCCTCGTCTGAACCAGCTCCGGAGTTGCGCCGCCGATGCGGGCGGGGTCCAGGCGCCGATATCCCGGGGAGGCCGCGTCCCGCTCTCCGGCCCGAATCGAGTGCCGGCGGCGATTTTCCCGCTGGAGGTAATAGTCCCGGCGGGATGCCGGCGTCCAGGTACGCGATTGTCCCCCCGACCTTCCCGGCCCCGATTTGTTCGTCGACCCGCTCCCGTCGGGAGCGCCGCGATCGCCTTCGCGCTTCTGGTGGCCGCGGCGTTCCTGCTCCCCGGAAACGCCCTGGCCACGGCGCCGGTTCTCAGCGAAACCAACCATTTCGCGGCCGTCCCCGTCGCCTCCGCATCCTCGGCCGAACGGTCGGTCTCCCATCCCCCCGCCTCGGCCGCCCCTCAGAATGCCGCCCACCCCGCATTGGCCCTCCACCCTCCCGCGGCTTCGGCGGCCGCGTTCTCCTCGGTCCGCATGGGAAATTTCCACGTTCCCGGTCCACACCCCCAATCGTGGGGCGCGGCCAACGCCCCGCCGGGGGCCCCGTACCCCGTCGGTTGGTCCCCCGCGAAACCCGCGGACAACTCGAGTGACAACGGCTCCCTCGGGAGCCCGGTGTTCTCGAGCGGCCACTGCGCGGGACTCTACCCCGACTCCGGCCAGAACACGTACTACGACAACTGCGTCGGCCACGACGAACCCGGGATCCAGTTCTACTCGAATCTTCCCGGGAGCGCGGGGAACATGACGTGGAACGTCACCCTTCCGGTCGACACCGGGACCGGCCAGAACCAGTCGAACCTCTACGTTGCGATCTGGTTCGGCATGACGCTGAGCGACCCGCTGGCGTGGATGGACCAGTGCTTCCTCGAACTTCAGTTCTACCCGGATTCCACGTGGGGAACCGCCGGCGACGTCGAGGGAAAGTGGGTCGCGGCGGCGGTGGCGTGGCAGATCGAGGCCGCCACCGGCTACGAGGACCCGTGTTACTACTCCGAGCTGTACAACAACGGAATCCCCGGCCCGACGGTCTTCAACATGACCCAGGGCGACCGGCTGACCGTCACGATGAGCGGATGGACGACGAGCCCGTACGGGGAGAACATCACGGTCCTCGACCAGACCACCGGCAACGTCTCCAACCTGACGATGTTCGACCCGTACGGCAACTTCCCCCTCAACCCGGCGTACTCCACGAACTCCTACGAGAACGGCCTCCAGTGGACCCCGGGAGGGGAGTATCCGGCCGTCTTCGCATTCGAGACGGGGCACGGCCGCGACCCGGCGTACCCGTCGAACACCTCGTTCAACTATTGCGACCCTGGGCGCCCGCCGGCGACCGCCAGCAACCCGTACGTTCCGTGCCCGAGCTACGACCCAGGAAGCTGGGCCAACGACTCGCTGCAGCCGTGGAGGATCGACGTCCCGACGTTTTTCTCCGGCACGAAGACGGAGCGTCCCGCTCAGGTCTCCTTCAGTCAGGACCTCGGCGGGATCGACCTGGTTGAGTCATCCCCCGGATGCCCGGGAAATGAGGGGAGTGCCTACTGCAGCTACCCCTGGTACAGCTACTCGTGCTCGACCCATTCGTTCCAATTCGGAGCGACCGACTACCTTGGAGTCACCAGCGACTTCGGCAAGTACCGCCAGTACGCCACCGCGAGCGAGGTGAACAACGTCGGCAACGGGTACTACGCTCCGACGAACTTCACCATCCCGGCCTGCGGCGCGCCGACCGCCTCGGTCCAAGTCCACGTCAGCGGAACGCCGGGTGGCCAGGTCGACCTGCTCTCCCACGTCTACGGCGGCTCCGCCACCCTCACCAACCTCTCCCTCGGGGGATACTCGATCCACGGGATCGACGGGGGAGCGGCGCGGTTCTCGGGTTGGGTGGTGACCGGCAATGTCACCATCGACGTCGCCACCAATGCGTGGGCGACCCTCCTCATCGGCGGCGACGGGTCCGTCACGGCGAATTTCGCCACGAATCCTCCGCTCACGAACGTCACCTTCCACGACTCCCTCAATACGGCGTCCGTCGCCGTGTTCCCCAACTACCTCGTGACCGGGAACGGGGCACCGCTCGCGACCGTCCCCAATAACGGGAGCCTGAATCTCACCAGCCAGATCTACTCGGTCGAGGCGCTTCCGCCGCCGGGGTACAACTTTTCGTACTGGACCGTGGGCGGCCCGGGCGCGGTCGTCGCTTCGGAGCAATTCCCGGACAGTTGGTTCCTCGTGACCGGGGCGGCCGCCGCGGTCACGGTCACCGCATGGTACTCGGCGAGCCCTTCGCCGGCGTACGTGTACCTCAGCACCTTCGGCACCGGGACGATCACCTTCAATGGGGCGACCCTGAGCTCCTGGAGTGCCACGACAGCCGTGGGGACGTTCCCCCTGACGGCGAATCCCGGGCCCGGTTGGCAGTTCTATGGGTGGTCGGGCGGCGGCAGCCTCGTGCTCCCCGACCTCGCCGAATCCACGAACGTCACGCTCGAGACCGGCACGTCCTACATCACCGCGGAGTTCATTCAAGCCGCGGTGAACGTGACGTTCGTGACGGCGCCTGGCGGAGTCGGAGCAATCTCCCTCAGCCCGCCGTACACGGTCCCGAACGGCACCGCTCTCCCCCTCCTTCCGGGGGATTGGCGCTTCGTCGCCGTGCCCTCGAGTGGCTACGCCTTCCACCGGTGGACCGTTAACAACACCTCCGCCGCGGAGGGGTTCTCCCCCGGCTCGTTGTACGGTCAGTTCCTCCTGAACGCCTCGGTGACCGTGACCGCCACGTTCGTCGCCGCGCCTCTGGTCTCGGTAGGTTTCCGGATCAGTCCCGCCGCCGGCGGGGATATTCTGTTCAACCTCCGGACCTGGGGGAACGGGTCAACGAACTCGACCGTCTCGAACGGAACCTACGACCTCGAGTTCCTCCCGGCGCCCGGGTACACCTTGTTCAATTCCGGGACATCGGGCCGGATCAGGATCTCGGGCTCCATGCTCAACATATCGGATACCGGCGGGGTCGTCTTCGCCAACTTCACCCTTCTACCCCTTCCGACCTACGCGCTCACCTTCGTCTCCATGCCGTCGAACGCGACCCGGGCCGCGGTCGGCGGGACCGCGATGCGCCAGGGGGGCACCCTCTTCCTGCTCCCCGGGAGTTACACGCTCAACGGGTCCACGGGCCCGAACGATACGTTCACCGGATGGGCGTCGAGCGGTGGCGTGACGGTGGCCGCTCCGAACAACGAGAACACGACGATTACGGTCGCGACCGGGGGTACCGTCTACGCCCTCGGCGTCGACTTCCGGGTCCTGACCGCGAGCGTCGCTCCGAATCCGATTGACGTCGGACTCTCCATCATGATGCACGCCGTCGCCCAGGGAGCCGCCGGTCGGTTCTTCAATTACACTTGGTCGAACTTGCCACCGGGCTGCGCCGGCCCGTCCACGGTCCCGGTGAATACCCTCTGGTGCACCCCGAGCGCCTCCGGATCCTTCGCCATTGAGCTGAACGTCTCCGACGCCAACGGCGCCGTCCTCGGCGTGCCCGCGCTCCCCCTCGTCATCGCCCCCTCGCCGAGCGTCTCCGCGTTCACCGCGAGCCGGACCTCGTTCGACCTCGGGCTCGCCACCCTTCTCACCGTCACGGCCGGCGGCGGCGCCGGCCCGTTCACGTACTCCTATGCGGGCTTCCCCAACGGCTGCGCTGCCCAAAACGCGAGCGCGATCTCCTGCACGCCCCTCCTCGTCGGGAGCTCGACCGTCCGAGTCCACGTCGTCGACACGTTCGGCGAGAGCGGCAACGGAACCGTGTCGTTCTCGGTCCATCCGGACCCGAGCTTGAGCGCGTTCAACAGCACGCGCACGGTCGTCACGCTCGGGGCCTCGACGGCGCTCACAGTCGTGGTCGGCAACGGCACGGCCCCCTTCGCGTACGCTTACTCGGGGCTTCCCGCTGGTTGCACGTCCCAGAACAGCCCTCAGCTGACGTGCCTCGCGACGAAGCCCGGCGCTTACGAGATCCGAGTCAACGCCACGGATGCCGACGGCTTCACGGTCTCGAAGAAGGTGTTCCTCCTGGTCAATCCCCTGCCGAAAATCCTTTCCTTTGCCGCCGACCCCGCCTCGTTCCAGCTGGGGAACGGGACCAACATCACGGTCGACGTCTTCGGCGGGACGGGGCCGATCGAGTACGCCTACTCGGGTCTCCCCCCGGGGTGCGTGTCCTCGAACAACACCACGGTCGCCTGCCATCCGACCCAACCCGGGAACTTCTCGATCCAGGTCACCGCGACCGACGTCTTCGGGGCGAACGTGACGGCCTCCCTCTACCTGAACGCGCTCAGCAACGCGACCGGACCACTCCCGGGAGGGTCGGTCGGTTCGACGGCCTTTCCGGGGATCCCCGCGCTCCTGGGCGCACTCCTCGCGGCCATCGCGGTCGGGGCCATCCTCGGCGCGGTGAGCGGTCGGCGGCGGCCGGAATCCCTGAGCCGCTCCGCCTCCGAGGAAGCGGATCCGCCCTCCGACCCCACGGAGTCTCCCCCGCCCGAATCCGGTTGACCCGGAGTCGACACCCTCCGTCCACGACGGACGGGGCCGCGCGCCCTACGAACCGAACGTCGGTCCCGCTGGACCGGAGACGGCCGCAGGCTCTTCGGGGGCCCATCGGCCGGAGGGAATCTGCTCGTGCCAGGGTCGGCCGCTGGCGCAGCCGCTGCACCACGTCTGACCGTAGTGAACCACCGCCTTCGTTCGGCAGCTGAGGCAGACCGGCTTTTGGCACTCGGGGCAAGGCCGGGTGCCGATGGACGGGGCGAGCGGCTGGGAACAGGACGCACACGTACGGTCGACCGTCGCTCCGCGGGCGGCCGTTCCGGGGGGCGACGGTCCCCGTGACCGTTCGGGGGCCTTCCCCTTGCGGAGGTGCGGAGGGATCGGGTGGAGCGCTTCGGCGGTGATCCAATCGAACGAGAGGTCGGGCTCGAACTCCGAGTAGTCCCCCGGTACCAGGGTCAGGTCGGACCCGGCGGTCGGCGGAAACTCCGAAGACGGCTGGAGCGTCGGCACGAGGTCCGGAGGCACCACCCGGCTGACCGTCGAGGCGAGGTCGGTTTTCGGAGGGAGGGCGGAGAACTCGCCTTGGAGCGTCAGGCCCGCCTCGTTGGGCACGCGGAGCGCGGTCTTCTGGACCGCGAACGGCACGACCGCACCCGGCGTCGGGGGGAACCGGACCGGCTCGGGAGCGGGACCGACGAGCTCCAACGGGAGGCGCCGCGCCGGCGAGACGGCCCCCTGCCCCCAGAGCCGGTCTCCGGTTCCTTCTGCCAGCGCGGCGAATCCCGTCGGCGATGTGCGCGGGCCGGGCCCCGCGGTGTGCCAAGCGCGCCGGACGATCTCGGCCCATTCGTGGGCGGGAACCGAATTGGAGCAGCGGGAGCAGACGATCGACTCCGGAACGGCCGGGCGCGATGGCGTCGGGGCGGCTTCGGCGGCGGGCCGCCGCGTGGATCCCCACAACGTGAGCGTACCGGCCAAGGCGCCGGCTCCCAACACGAGGAGCCCCTCGGGACCGGAGAGCCGCAGCCCCTCGAGAACCGTTCCGAGGACCGTACCTCCGATCGTGATGCCCGCGCCGGTGGCGAACGGCGCCGCGTACCGCTCCAGGTTCGGAACGGCCGCGGCCCAGCGCAGTCGCGACGCCAATGGGCTCTCGAAGCCGGACACGCGGACTCCGACGTTCGATTCCCGAGGGAACGGGGATGAAGGTTTCCACCGGAACGAAAGTTCCCTGCGCCTCGACCCTGGGGAACGACGGTCCGACGGCAAACCGACCGACATCCCTGGGATTTCTCAAGGAAACGGGAGCGGTTTCCGTCGTCCCGTTTGTATAACCGGAACCGCCGAGATTCTACGAACGTCGAACCGGCTCCGTCGGGGACCCGAGGTCCCTTCCCGGGAAGTTCCCGGGCGGTTCGGCTCCCTACCGTCGAGGGTTCAGAGCCCGTGGCACTGGAAGTGGGCGCCGAGCCGGTGAAGGATCGCAGGAGCCTCGTAGTCGGGTCCGAACTCCTCCAGCCGCTCGCATTCGGAGCGGCGCGACCAGTACACCGTGTCCTGGCACTGGACGCCGATCGTGACGGCGCTCACCGACTCCCGTCGGACGCGTCCCTCGCTGGCCAATACATCGGCCGCGTACTGGGTCTGGAAGAGGCCGTGTTCGCGGTCCCATTGCCCATCGGGGTCGGTGAGTTCCTCGTAGAGACGGTGAACGCACCACGGGCGAAGCGGCTCCTCGGCGAGGGCCGCCTCAATCCGTTCCCGGAGGGTGGCGAGCGGCATGACACTGGCGACGGCCTCCTCGGAGGCATACGTGGCCATACGTATGAGTTGGGCCGTCCCGTCTAGATAAGACCATCGTTTTGCCGCGGGCACGGACGCCCCAATCGAACCCCCGGCGGAAGCAGCGCTCGGCGGAGGGGTTCATGTAGAGTACCCCAATTCCGGACCGCGATGGGCGGCGCGGCGAAGTTCCTCTATTCCGGGCTGCGGGTACGGCAGTTGGCGAAATCGCTCGCGTTCTACACGAAGTTCGGGTTTCGCGTGGTGGCGAGAGGAACCATGCAACACGGCGGCGAATGGGTCCAGATGCGGTACCCCGGCTCCCACCACCGGATCGAATTGAACTTCTACCCCAAGGGGAACCGGTTCTACGAGCCGTTCCGGGTCGGCACGGAGTTCGACCACTTCGGCTTCTACGCACCGGACCCGCTCGCGTGGAAGCGGAAGGCGCTGAAGGCCGGTGGGAAGCTCGCCGTCGAGTTCATCGAAGGAAAAATGCGGCTCGTCCAAATTCGGGACCCGGACGGCAATTGGCTCGAAGCGTTCGGCCCGGCGAAGCCGCGACGGGCACGACGGCGTCCGGCGACTCCCTAGACGAAGGAACCGCCGCGAACGGACCGACGTGCCCACCGCTCTCGCGCACCCCGCCGGCGGTTCGGACGAGATTGCCCTCGCCTCGTTCCGCAATCCCCAGGGCGTCCCGGCCGAGGACCGGGTCCTCGCCGAAGCGCTCCGCCGTCTTGGACGGGTCGTCGCGCACCCGGTCTGGGACGACCCGGCCGTCAACTGGGGTCGATTCGGGGTCGTGGTCGTCCGCTCCACCTGGGACTACCATCGAAAGCGCCCGGCGTTCCTGCGATGGATTCGCGGCGTGGCACGACTCACCCAACTGCAGAATCCCCCCGATGTTCTTCGGTGGAACACGGACAAGCGGTATCTCCGCGAGCTGGAACGGGCCGGGGTGCCCGTGGTGCCGAGCGTGTGGGGCCGGCCCGGCCGGCCCCCGAATCTGGCTCGGACGATGGAGGAGCGGGGGTGGAACATCGTGGTGGTCAAGCCGGCCGTCTCCGCCGCGGGAGACCGAACGTTCCGGGTCGGCCGCTCCCAGGTCGAACGTGGACAACGGCGGCTGGACGCGATCTGCGCCACCGGGACGGCGATCGTCCAACCGTACTACTCCAGCGTGGACGGCACCGGCGAGAGATCCCTCATCTACCTGGGCGGCCGGTTCTCGCACTCGGTCCGCCGCAATCCCTTGTTCCCACGGGAGGGTCGACGCCCTCCCGAGCGGCTCGCCTCCACGACCCGTCCGATGCGGACCGTCGCCGCGAGCGCGCTCCAGGCGTGTCCCGGTGAACTCCTCTACGCGCGCGTCGACCTGGTGTCGGACGACGACCGCCGATGGCGGGTCCTGGAGGTGGAGTTGACGGAACCCTCGCTCTTCTTCGTCCCCTACCCCGCGGCGGCCGACCGGATGGCCTCCGGAATTGACCGCCTCCTTCGCCGCTGAGGGGTCCCGAACCAATCCGGGTCTGCGGTTATCTGGCCGGCGGCCATCGGGGGTGGATGTCGTCGTTCCCTCCACCGGGCGCCGTCCTCGAGCGGGGGTCAGGACCCGCCCTCCTGTTCCTCCACGGCTATCCCCTGCATCGAGCGATGTGGATGCCGCAACTGACCGGACTCTCGGACCAGTACCGGGTGGCCCTGCTCGACCTACCGGGCTACGGGACTTCCGCGGCCGCCGCTGTCCCCGACACCCTGTCGGGGTTTGCGGAGGCCGTGCGCGCGGTGGTCGAGGGGGTTTTTCAGGGTCGGGCCACCATCGTGGGACACTCGTTCGGTGGGTACGTTGCCCTCCAACTGTACCGCGACCACCCCGAGCTCTTCGAGCGGCTCATCCTCGTCAGCACCCGTGCGGGCGCCGACACCCCGGAGGCGCGGGAGAAACGGCTGACCACGGCGGAACGTCTCGCCCGTCCCGCCGAACACCTCGACGTCGACGAGACGGCGAGGAGTCTGCTCTCGGAAGCCACCTGGAGCAGTGGCGGCCCCGTCGTCGAGGTCGTCCGGGCGATCGTGGCGTCCGCGTCGAACGCCGCGATCATCCCGACGTTGACCGCCATCGCCAATCGACCGGACCAAGGCCCCGTCCTGCCGACCGTGCGAGTCCCGACCCTCGTGGTGTGGGGCGGCGGGGATCGATTGATTCCTCCGGCCCAGACCCAAGCGCTCGCGGCGGGCATTCCGGGGGCCCGGGGGGTCGAGATCGCCGGGGCGGGCCACCTGAGCCCGCTCGAGGCACCCACGAAATTCGACGGGGCGGTCCGTTCGTTCCT
>JAKIVT010000036.1 GCA_022750415.1 Thermoplasmata archaeon | reverse complement strand
GGGAAGGATGTGGCTGCTCATGAAAATCAACCGGTTCCGCTTCTTCAGTCCGCGGACGATGTCGCGGACCTCCGCCATCCCTCGGGGGTCGAGACCCGTCGCCGGTTCGTCGAGGAGGAGGATCTGGGGGTCGTGGACCAACGCTGAGGCGATGTTGATCCGCTGCTTCATCCCCTTCGAGAATCGGCCGACCTTCTTGTGCGCCCAGTCGCCCATCTTCACCTCGGCGAGGGCTTCCGGGATTCGGATCTTCTGCTCGGCGACCGGCATATCGCGCATGTCCGCCACCATCTCGAGCGCCTGGTAGGGGGTGAGCGAGGGGTAAATCTCCGGCGATTCGATCAAGACCCCGCAGGTCTCGAGCGCCCGCTTCCGGTTCTCCTGCACCGATACGCCGTCGAGGAAACATTCTCCACTCGTCGGGAAGATCATGTCGGTGAGCATCTTCAGGGTCGTCGTTTTCCCCGCCCCGTTGGGCCCGAGGAAGCCGACGCACTTTGCCCCCTCCAGTTTCAGATTCAGGGAATCCAGGGCCACGAACGAGCCGAAACGCTTCGTGAGGCCGCGCGCCTCGATCGAGGGAGCCGTCATGCCGCCACCCTCCGTGCCTCGCGCGCCGCTCCGCTCGGGCGGGCGAGCGTGGGCCCGTCATTGTGAGGGAGGTCGTCGGATGGCGCGGGCATTTCCAGCGCTGCCACGACCTCTCGGATAACCTTGGCGGCCACTTTCGAGTCGCTCCCTCGGATCCGTGCGTCAATCGGGCCCCACCGCTCGACTCGCCGCGAGGAAACGCGATCGATGAGCCGTCGGCCCTCGGCCGAGAGCGAAACCAGCACCTGGCGTCGGTCTTCCACGCCGTGCTCCCGGAGCAGCAGCTTCGCCTCGACGAGCCCGTCGAGGAGGCCGGAGATTGCCGAGACGGAGCCTCCTGTCCAGCCGGTGAGCTGGGTGACGGGGACCGGTCCGGCCCGAAGGACCGCGCCCAGCAGGAACAGTTGGGGAAGGGAGAGTCCCTCTACGCTCGCGTCCTCGCGGGCCTGTCGCAAGAGGGTGAACACGAGGCGCTCGCATTCCCGCTGGAGATCGGAAAGCTCCGCCGGAGCGGACTGCACTTCGGCGGCTTTCTTCGGATGGGCCATATTTCAGATGTCGAACATTCCGGAAAGTGGATAAGGTTGGCTCCGCGAACCGGGCGGCGCCAGTTTGTGGGCCCCGTCCTCCCGAGATGCACGCCCGGCCCTGGCTCCGTCCTCTCCGTACGCGGAGAACGGCGTTCCGGGCCGGCGCCCTCGGTCCGGTCGACGCCGAAGGCCAATGCTTTTTAACGGGGGCCACTGTCACAACCTTGGATGCGCCGTTCCGATTCCGGGGAATAACCCCCGCGGACACTCTCGAGCTGGAATTTTCGCCGGACCGTGCCATGGAGCTCAACGAGGCGATTCGCTCATACCGGCCGTGTCGCCAATTTCAGCCACGGCCGATCCCGCCCGAGAAGGTTCGGGCCGTCTTGGCCGCCGCCCGTCTCGCCCCATCGCAGGGAAACCTACAGCCGTGGCGATTCGTGGTGGTTCAGGACGATGAACGAAAGCGGCTCCTCGCCCAAGCCTGCGTGAAGGGGAAGCCCGTGGCGGAGGCCCCCATCGCGGTCGTGGCATTCTCCGTCGAAGAGGATGTCCCTGTGACCATCGGCGGGTACATCTCGGCCTACCCGCTCGACGTGGCGGTCGCCATCGGCCACCTGCAACTCGCCGCGACCGCGGAAGGGCTCGGGACCTTCTGGATCGTCGATTTCCACGCCGACAAGGTCCGGACCGTCCTTGGGGTCCCCGAGGGGATCCACCCGATCGCGATCATTCCGATCGGCTACTCGGCCGAGAATGGCGAGGCGAAGAACCCCGAGGGCCGAAAGAGCCCGGACGAGATCATCGCCTACAATCAGTTCGCCTGGTGACCATGGACGTCACCTTCGTGACGTCGAATCCGGACAAGGTTGTCGAAGTCCGGCGGGTGTTCCGGGAGTACGACATCCAGGTTCGCTGGAGTCGTCGAGCGCTCCCCGAGCCCCAGAGCGACCGCCTTCAGGATGTCGTCGCGGCCAAGCTGGCGACCGCGGCGCGTCCCGGTCGAGCGGTGGTGGTCGAAGACTCCGGTCTCTTCCTCGACGGCCTCCGGGGATTCCCGGGCGTGTACTCGCGATACGTCTACGACACGCTTGGATTGGAGGGGATCCTCGAACTACTCCAGGGGAAGCCCCGGCGGGCCACGTTCCGAACGGTCGCCGGATTCCGTCGGGGACGGACGACCCGGATCGCGGTCGGCACCGTCCAGGGAACCATCGCCCCCCGCCGAAAAGGCCACAACGGGTTCGGGTACGACCCGATCTTCGTTCCCCGAGGGTCCACCCGGACGTTCGCGGAGATGGAAGGCCCGGAGAAGGACCGCTATTCGCACCGGGGACGCGCGATCCGGGCGTTGGCCCGGAAGATTGGTTCGTCCGAAAAAGAGTGAGCCCGCCCCCGAGGGGATGCCTCGGGAGCGGGAGAACGGGTTCGGTCCGACGGGAGTGTTGAGCGTCTAGTCCTCGCCGAAGTCGCCGCCGCCCATTCCGCCCATGCCACCCATACCGCCCATGCCGCCGCCGGGGCCCCCGGCACCGCCGGCCGGGGCAGGGTTCGACTTGGACGCGATGACGTCGTCGATCCGCAGGATCATCACCGCGGCATCGGTCGCCGACTGGATCGCCTGGCGTCCGACGCGGATCGGCTCGATCACGTGCAGCGCCATCATGTCGTCGACCTTGCCCGCGTGGACGTTGACGCCCGCGTGCTTCTGGCCCGACTTGTGGGACTTGCGCAGCTCGATCAAGATGTCGATCGGGTCGAGACCCGCGTTCTCCGCGAGCGTCCGCGGGACGGCCTCCAAGGCCTCCGCGAAGCTCTCGAACGAAAGCTGTTCCCGACCACCGATCTTCGCCGCCTCGTCGCGCAGGTGCATCGCGAGCTCGCTCGCCGACGCGCCGCCGCCGTAGACGATCCGACCGTCCTCGACCGCCACCGCGACCACGTTGAGCGCGTCATCGAGCGAGCGTTCGACTTCGTCGAGCACGTGCTCGGTGCCGCCGCGCATCAGGATCGAGACGGCCTTCGCGTTGGTGCAGCCCGTGACGAAGGTGAGCGAGTCGTCGCCGATCTTCCGCTCTTCGACCGCGCCCGCCTTCCCGACGTCGTCGGAGGTGAGTTCGCTGACCTTCGAGACGATGTTCGCCCCGGTCGCCTTTGCGAGCTTCTCCATGTCGGACTTCTTGACGCGCCGGACGGCGTAGATCCCTTCCTTCGAGAGGTAGTGCTGGGCGAGGTCGTCGATCCCCTTCTGGACGAAGACGACGTTCGCGCCGGATTTCTTGACCTGCTCGACCATCCGCTTCAGCATGCTTTCCTCCTCCTGGAGGAAGGCGTTCAACTGCGCCGGGTCGTTGATCTCGATCTTGGCATCGATCTCGGTCTTCTTGATCTCGAGCGCGGCGTCGAGGAGCGCGATCTTCGGGCTTTCGACCCGCGTCGGCATCCCGGAGTGGACCTTCTCCTTGTCCACGATGACACCCTCGATGAGCTCGGTGTCGGTCATGGCGCCACCCTGCTTCTTGATCAGCTGGATGTTGTCCAAGTCGACGTAGTGCCCGTTGGGGGTCTTTTCCGCGACGGCGAGGATCGCCTTCACGGCGATGTCGCCGAGTTGCTCTCGGTTGGAGGAGACCGACTTCGAGGCCATGGACGTGATCGCGATCCGCTTCAGGGTCACGGCGTCCGTGGGGTCGACCGGCTGGCTGATCTTCTGGAGGACCTCGAGCGCCTTCTGGGAGGCGAGTCTGTACCCTTGGCTGATGATCGTGGGGTGAATGTTCTGCTCAATGAGGGCCTCCGCGCGCTTGAGGAGTTCCCCCGCGAGGACGACCGCCGTGGTCGTGCCGTCGCCGGCTTCCTGGTCCTGCGTCTTGGCCACTTCGACGAGCATCTTGGCGGCCGGGTGCTCGACATCCATTTCCTTCAGGATGGTGACCCCGTCGTTCGTGACGACAACGTCGCCCATCGAGTCGACGAGCATCTTGTCGAGGCCGCGCGGGCCGAGGGTCGAACGGACGGCGTCCGCGATCGCCTTCGCCGCGGCGATGTTGTTTGCGAGCGCTCCACGGCCCTTCTCGCGCTTCGTCCCTTCCTTCAGCACCAGGATCGGCGTGTTTCCAGTCAACATGTTTCGAATTCCTCCAGCATTTTGGCGGTGTCGCCAAGTGCGGCAAGTTTCCGCTTGTATTTAAAGGATGGCTCGCGGCTCCGGCGAGCGAGGGTCGGCCACCGTCGGCCGGGACCCTCCGAACCCATCACAACCGGAGTGGTGGGGCGCCGGCCGGCTGCGCGTGAATGCCCCGTCGCGGGCGTGCCGCGGATCGGGCCGTTAAGGAGGTGGTTCAGCGGGTGCCGAGGCGGCGCATCATGGCCACGGCGTACATCCCGCCGCCGACCGACAGGCCGATTCCGACGGGGAAGATGAGCTGACTTACCGTCGGGGCCACGAGGAAGCCGCCCGGCGCGGCCGGCTCGTCGCCAATCGGCATATGCTGGCGCGGAAGCCCAATTCCGGCCGAGCCATTTCCCGACCCGTTTCCGGAGCCATTCCCGGAGGATCCACCGCCGGAGGAGCCGTTCCCTCCCGAGCCGTTACCCGAGGACCCGTTCCCGGACGAGCCGTTGCCGCCGGTGACGTTCCCGCAGCCGAACACCCACGTGTCCGAGTAGTACGTGCCCGGCGTGTAGCCCCCGTAACCGACCAAACAGCCGGCCGCTGGGTCGTACGCGAGACTCATTCCCCATCGGGCCGAGGGGCCGGTGTACGAGGTGAGGGTCCAGCTCCCGTTCGCGAACACCGACGTGTCGTTGTAGAATGAGTACCCCGAGTGCCCGCCGAAGAGGACGTCTGCCTGAAGGGCGGGGTCGTAGGCCAACGACGGGTTGTTCCGGTCGAAGGGGGCCAGGTAGGTCCCATTGCTGTATGGGCTAACTTCCGTCCAAATCCCGGTTTGGTACACCCAGGTCTCGGCGAGGTTGTACCGGGTCCAGTTGAATCCGCCGAACATGACCACCTCGCTGGCTGCTGCGTCGTAGGTGATGGCGACCGAATCGCGGGGGCTGGGGTTGTTGGTCGTATTGAGCTGGGTCCAGGTACTACCGGTGAACGCCCAGCTGTCGTTGAAGTCCGCTCCGACGTAGGTGTTCGTCGCGGGGACCGTCAGCGTTCGGAACTGTTCGCCGTCGACGAGCAGCACGTAGCCGTCATGGGCGTCGTAGACCATCCCCGCGGCCGCGCGCGCCGGGGGGCTTACGCCCGGGTACAGTTGCGTCCACTGGCCGTGCAAGAACGTCCAGGTGTCGTTCAGGAATCCGGTCGACGCGGTCCCGTTCCCGCCGAACAATAGGAGGGAGCCCTCGCTGCCGCCCTGCCAAACAAGGCTCGAGTAGAACCGCGCGGGCGGGGAGACGGTCGGGCTCAGTTGGGTCCACGTGTTGTTTTGGTAGACCCAGGTGGCATTCGTAGGGGTGCAGGTCGAGAACCAGAAGTCGCCGCTGGCGCAACCGCCGAACAGGACGAGGTACCCATCCGTGGGGTCGTACGCCATCGATCCCCCCGCGGCGAGCCCCGGGGGCGAGGTGGCGGGGGTGAGCTGGTTCCATCCCGCCGCCGGTCCGAAAGGTCTCGGGGCGGCCGGTGTCGCATGGGCACCCGCCAACATTCCCGATCCGAGGACGACGACGAAGGCGACGAATCCGACAGCGAAGGCAAGTCCCCGCCCGGAAACCCGGGTCAGCGGACGTCGACCCATCGATGAACACCGAGGTTTCGCACCTTATTAAACGGCACGGAGAACGGGCGGGTTCGCGCGATCGCTCGGGGGAAGGAGCGGCCGTCGGCTCGGGGGGCGGTTGGAGCGCCTATCGGACGGCTAGATGCCGTACCGTCGCCCGCGATTCTGGAACGCTTGGATGGCCTTCAGGAAATCGACCTTGGCGAGCCCGGGCCACAGGACATCGGCGAAGTACAACTCGGCGTACGCCGTTTGCCAGAGCAGGAAGTTCGAGATCCGCTCCTCGCCGCTCGTCCGGAAGACGAGGTCGGGGTCGGGCAGGTCCGCGGTGTACAGTCGGGCCGAAACCATCCGTGCGTCGATCTCTTCCGGCCGAACGGTCCCTTTCGCCACGTCTTGCGCGATCGCCCGGATCGCGAGCAGGATCTCTTCCCGTCCCCCGTACGCGATGGCGACGTTGTACTGGTACTCGGTGTAGTCCTTCGTGGCCTCTTCGGCCAACCGGATCGCCTCCTGGACGTCGGGGCGGAGGAGGGTCAGGTTGCCGATCGCCCGGACTCGGATGTGGTGCTTGTGCACCCGCGGGTCCGTGACGACGTCCCGGAACGCTCCGGCGAACAGGTCCATGAGGGCGTCGAGCTCCTCCGGAGGCCGCTCGAGATTCTCCGTGGAGAGGGCGTAGACGGTGAGGATACGGACCCCGGCTTCGAGACACCAGTCGAGAAGCTGCTCGAGCTTGTCCTTCCCCCGGACGTGCCCCTCGGAGATCAGCATCCCGTGTCCGGCCGCGAATCGCCGGTTCCCGTCCATGATGATCGCAAGATGCCGCGGGACGGGCGCGGACCGAACTCGTTCGAGGAGCCGGCGCTCCTGGGCGTCCCGGAGGGCCCCCGCAACGACGCTCGAAATCGACCGGGCCGGCGGCTCCGAACGGGGCGGGGCCTCGGCCACGACGTATCGAGGAAGCCCGACGGGTTAACGGTTCCCGTCGGGCCCGTCGCGAGGACGGGGAGCGCCCTGGTCGGGAGTTTCGGCGGGCCGCTTGCGCGGCCTGCGTTCGAACCCGAGTCCCAAGCTCGACAGACTTAGATCCTAGACCGCTAGACTACCAGGGCAGCCCCGCGGTCGCTAGCCTCCTCCTCTCATGAATCTTGCGCGGGCCGTTCGCCCGCGGCTCCCGGGCTCCCGCCACGCCACCGGTTATCCATCGCAATTCGCGCTCCCCGACGGTGCAGATGGAGCGGGCGACTTATCTACCGGAAGTCGGCGTTCGGTCGTTCCCACAGAGGTTCGGATGACCGCGACCCAAGCTTGGTTCGTGACCGTCTCGCTCGTCGTCGGCATCATCGTGGTGTTCTTCTTCCTCGGCTGGAACATGGCCGCCCAGATCGGCTCGGCGCTCCACGGCATCGAGCATTTCTTGGGTCAGCCGCTTTCGTTCCGTTCCATCGCCCTCGCCGGCGCCCGAATCCTACCGGCACGTTGAATCTCGGCGGTCCTTGGCGAACGCGGTGGCCGCAGTCGCTCCGGTCGTTTCGTTCTGCGCGACCAACCTGAACACGCTCGACCGCCTTCCGGGGTCCCTCGCGAGCGTTCGGGCGTTGGGCGAGGCGCTCCGGGTCCCCTTCGAGATCGTCGTGGCCGATGGGCCAAGCGACGATGGAGCCTCCGAATGGCTGGCCGACCAATCGGTGGCGGATCCCCGCCTCCAGGTGGTCCATCAGATCGAGCGGAACCGAGGCCGGGGTCGTCGACTCGCGTTCGAGAAGAGCCGGGGCCAATGGATCGTTCCCTTCGACACGAGCCTCGCGTACGACCCGAGGTATGGACCGATCCTCGCCCGGTACCTCGCCATTGGCTCCCCCAAGTTCCTGTTCAGTGAGATCGTCGCGCTTCCGAGGGATTCCGTGGAGGCCGCGGGGGGATGGCGGGACCTGATCGGGGGCGAGGACGTCGACCTGTACGCCCGGGTCATGGCCCGGTTCGGAGTCATCGCCTACCCGACGGGATGGCCGGCGAGCCAGTCCGCGAAGTTGGGGTCCTACGCCCGTCAGATGCGATACGTCCAGGGCGGTCGGTTCGCGCGGTTCCGCCGGATCTTGGCGGTCCAGCGCGACCAGCTGATCGGCAGCCACGCAACGGTCGGCGACCTGATGGCGTTCAACCGCACGAAGTCGTTCGCCCGGCGTGTCGGACTCCGCGCCTTCTTCACCCTCGCGGCGATTGCCGCGAGGTTCTCTCCCATCCGGCCCGCCGAGCTGGGCCGCAACAACTACCTTCTCGTTCGGGAGGGGCTCCTCGAGAGCTTCCTCGCCGGAGATTGGCACGCGGTGGCGGGGGGAGGTCCCCCGCCGAAGCTCCCGCTGACGCAGGAGGAGGTGGAGTTTCTCGCACTCCGCTCGTCGGTCTATCGGGACCGGCGGGACGACTTGGCGGCCTTCGTCGTCCCCAAGTGACCCGTCCCCTCGGGCCGGCGGGTGCGCGCAAGACGGCGCGCGAGCCCGGAGGGCTTCAGCACTCCGTCCGGGGTGACGAAGGCGGTCACGTACCGGGACGGCGTGACGTCGAACGCGGGATTCCGGGCGGCGGAGCCGACCGGGGCCGTCCGACGCCCCGCCATTCGGAGGACCTCGTCCCCGTGACGCTCTTCCACTGGGATGGAGCTCCCGTCCGCCTTCGACCCGTCGAACGTCGACCAGGGCGCGGCGACGTAGAACGGAATCCCGTTCTCCCGGGCGACGACGGCCTTCTCGTACGTTCCGATCTTGTTCGCGAAGTCGCCGTTGCGGGCGATCCGGTCGGCGCCGACGATGACGGCGTCGATGGCCCCGGTTCGGAGGAAGTGGCCGGCCGCGTTGTCGGCGATCACGGCATGGGGAATCCGCTCCCGCCGGAGTTCCCAAGCGGTCAGCCGGGCGCCCTGGAGCAGTGGTCGGGTTTCGTCCACATAGACGAACAAGTCGGCGCCCCGCTCCTTCGCGACTCGCAGCGGCGCGAGGGCGGTCCCCCACTCCACGGTCGCGAGGGCCCCCGCGTTGCAATGGGTCAGGACGTTCGGGCGGGTCCGGAACAAGTCGGCGCCGGCCAGGCCGATCTGGCGGCATTCCTCGACGACGCGTGCGCGGTACTCGTGGGCGGCGGCGAGGGGGTCGTTCCCGGCGACCCACGCGGCCCGGACGGTCTCGACCCCAACGAACAGGTCGTAGGCGGTCGGTCGGGTCGACCGGAGACGTTGCGCGGCCCGCTCCGGGGTCGACCGGCCGCCGCGGGCCGCCAGGGCCATGCCGTATGCCGCTGCGACGCCAATCGCAGGGGCTCCCCGGACCTGCATCGTGCGAATCGCGCGGGCGACCTCGCTCGCCGTACGGAGACGAAGGATCCGTTCCCGCTGGGGAAGGAGCCGCTGGTCGATTAGCGCGAGGCGGTCGTCCTCCCACCAGAGTGCGCGGACCCGCATGGTGACCTCAGGCGTCAAACGTGTGCAGAAGGTCGATCCAGCCGGGTCCGACGACCTTCGGCTCTCGCAGCGCCTCGTCGAACGGCACGCCGATCACCTCGGCCCCGCGGAGTACCGCGACCTCACCGAACCGCCCCGCCTCGATGAGGTCGACCGCGGTCGCCCCCATCCGGGTGGCGAGGATCCGGTCGAACAGCGTCGGCGAGCCGCCGCGCTGGATGTGGCCGATCACCGCGCTTCGGCTCTCAATACCGGTCGCCGCCTCGATCCGTCGGGCGACCTCCGGCCCCGCCTCGCGCTCTTTGAGGAGTTCGTGGCCGAACTCGTCCTTGCCGCCGGCGCTTCCCTTTCGCGGGCCCAGGTCGACCCCCTCGGAGACGACCACGAGCGCGAACCCCTTTCGCTTCACGCCGGCCCGGACGTGCTGGAGCAGGGCCGCCTCATCGTAGGGCTGTTCCGGGAGGAGCGTGTAATCGGCCCCTCCCGCGAGGCCCGTCGCCAGGGCGACCCACCCGGCGTGCCGTCCCATCACCTCGAGCACGACGGCCCGGTGGTGGCTCGCCGCGGTGTCCCGAAGCCGCTCGAGGGCGTCCACGGCGACGCTCGAGGCCGAGTCGAACCCGAACGTCCAGTCCGTCGCCGCCACGTCGTTGTCCATCGTCTTTGGAACACCGACGACCTTCCGCCCGCGGCGAGAGAGCTCCCGCGCCGCGCTCAGAGTATCGTCCCCGCCGATGGCAACCAGGGCGTCAATCCGGTGGCGGTCGAGGGTCGCGAGGACGCGCTCGGCGTCCTCGGGCTTTGCGAACGGATTGGTTCGCGAACTCCCGAGCATCGTGCCGCCGCGGAGGATGGCGTCGGCCACGTCGGGCGGGGCGAGCGAGCGGGCCATGTCGTCCCGGACCCCCTTCCAGCCGTCCAAGAACCCGATGACGTCGTGCCCGTGGCGGGCCGCCCGGTACACGACCGCGCGAATCGCCGCGTTGAGCCCGGGGCAGTCGCCGCCCCCTGTGAGGACCCCGATTCTCACGCCGCCACCTCGAGGTACTCCCGGGGTGCCTTGGTCAGGAACCGGTAGCCCTCGTTGGTGACGACGATGTCGTCCTCGATCCGGACCCCGCCCTTGCCGGGGAGATAGATGCCGGGTTCGATGGTGATCGTCATGCCGGTCTCGAGCGGCTCCTCCGAGATCGCGTTCATCCCGAAGCCGTCGTGGACGGCGAGGCCGATGGAGTGGCCGAGCCCGTGGGTGAACCGTCCCTTGAACGGCGAAGCGTCGATGACCTTCGCGGCGGCCCCGTGGACGTCCTTCCCGATCGCCCCATCGTGGACGGCGGCGAGGGCGGCCTCCTGGGCGGCGAAGACGGTGTCGTGGACCCGCTTCATCTCGTCGTCGCGCGGCCCGAAGTGGAACGAGCGGGTGATGTCCGAGGCGTACCGGTGGTAGTACGCGCCGAAGTCGCAGACGATGGACATGCCCGGCTCGAGCTTCCGACCGCGCGGGGAGAAGTGGGGCTCGGCGCCGTCCGGGCCGAACCCGGCGATCGTCGAAAAGCTCCGCCCGGACGCGCCGCCCCGGCCCATGGCGTACTCGATCTCCGCCGCCAGGTCGGAGTCGGTCAGACCCGTCTTGAGCATCGCCGGGATCTTCTTCGCGACCGCGGAGCCGATGAGCGCGGCCTTCTCGAGCCGCTCGATCTCGGAGGCGTCCTTGATCATCCGCGCCTTCCGGACCGCCGCGCTCGCGTCGACCCACTTGGCCGACGGGAACGTCTTCTCGATCATCAGGAACGACTCGTGGGTCAGCTCCCGGTAGTTGAGCGCGAGCGTCCCCGGATTGGGGAGGAGCTTCTTCACGATCCGCTCCCGGTCGGCGTTGTCCTTCATGGCGTGGACCGTGACCGAGTGGTCGTGCTTGGCGGCCTGCTGCGCACTTTCCTCCTCGAGGAGCGAGGAGAGCACGTCCAGATGGCCGTCCCGGTGGGCCACCGCTATCGACCCCTCGAAGAGGCCGCTCGGGACGTCGAAGAGGTAGAAGAAGCCCTGATCGAGGTGCGGGTCGATCGCGTTCGCCACGACGAGCGCGTCGGTCTTGGGGTCGAGCTGCTCGAAGACGCGGAGGACTCGGGCCTTCATCGGAGCCGCCGAGGGTCGGGGGGGCTCAAGACGGTTGTGCTGGCCCGAGGTCCTTGCGCGAGAGGTGGAGCTGCCGCGCGGCGAGTACTTCGTCCACCCGGCGGACCGAGGTCGCCGTGGGCGCCTCGTGCAAGTGCTCGGGGGTGTCGGTGACCGCCCGCTCGAAGGCGGCGGCAAATCCGTCGAGCTCCCGGCGGCTCTCGGTCTCCGGGAATTCGATCATGAGCGCTTCGTCGACGAGGGACGGGAAGTAGATCGTTGGCGCGTGGTACCCCTCGTCGAGGAGCCGCTTCGCGAGGTCGAGCGTCCGGACCCCCTTCGCCTTCAGCGGGGCACCGGAAAGGAGGAACTCGTGTTTGACCAGCGTCCGGAACGGGCGGGGGAGGAACTTGCCCAGCTTCTGCCCGAGGTAGTTCGCGTTGAGGACCGCGCGCCGGCTGATGTGGCGGAGTCCCTCCTCGCCGTGGGTGATGAGGAAGGCGTAGGCGCGGAGGTCGAGTCCGAAGTTGCCGTATCCGGTCTTGATCTTGCCGATCGACTTCGGCCGGTCGTAGTCGAGCCGGTACGACCGCCCCCGCTTCACGATCCGCGGCACGGGCAGGAACGGCCCGAGGGTCTCGGAGGCGGCGAGGACACCGGCGCCCGGGCCGCCGCCGCCGTGCGGGGTGGCGAACGTCTTGTGAAGGTTCAGGTGGGCGACGTCGAAGCCCATTCGTCCCGGATTCGTGACCCCAAGGATGGCGTTGAGATTCGCCCCATCGTAGTAGAGCATCCCCCCGGCGCCATGGACGGTCTCGGCGATCTCGCCGATCTCTGACTCGAAGAGACCCGCCGTGTTCGGGTTCGTGAGCATGAACGCGGCCGTCCGGTCGCTCACCGCCCCTTTCAGGGCCGCCAGGTCCACGCATCCATCCACGCTCGCGATCTCGCGGGTCGTGAATCCGGCCATCGCGGCCGACGCGGGGTTCGTCCCGTGCGCGGTGTCGGGGAGGAGCACCTCGGTCCGGCGGGCGAGCTCGCCCTTGTCCTGGAAGTGGGCCCGGATCATCAGGAGCGCCGCGTACTCCCCATGCGCCCCGGCCGCCGGCTGGAGGGAAACCTCGGGGAGTCCCGTGATCTTCCCGAGCGCCGTCTCGAGGCGCCAGAGGATCTCGAGGGCTCCCTGGACCGTCTCCTCCGGTTGGTACGGATGGAGCGCCGCGGCCCCGTCGCGACGGGCCAATTGTTCGGAGACCTTCGGGTTGTACTTCATGGTGCACGACCCGAGCGGGTAGGCCATCGTGTCGATTCCGAAATTCATCTGCGAGAGCCGCGTGTAGTGGCGCACCACCTCGGGCTCGCTCAGCTCGGGCCAGTCGGTCGCCCGGGTGCGGCGGAACCGCTCGGGGATTCCGGGGATGGGAGCCGGCGGCTCGACCTGGGCTCGGGGGCCGTCGGCGAGCTCCCAGACGAGCGGCTCGTCGTATCGGGCCTGCCGGAACGTCACGGAGCCCCCGGGACGTGGGCGAGGGAGGTACGGGCGACCTTCGCAAACTTGGCAATCTCCTTGTCGCCGACGAGCTCGGTCGCGGCAGTGAGGAACACCTCCCCCAGGGGGTTCGAGCGACCCGGCCGGGGGTCGGCGAGCGGGTGGCCGCCGAGCACCTTCTTCCGCCTTAGCCGGTCGAGGAATCCGACGGCGGTTCCTCGGGTGACCCCGACGGCGAACTCGTGCAGGTAGGGCGCGTCGAACCGGGGGGCCCGGAGTCCATCAATGGTTCCGAGAGCCCCCGCGAGCGTCCGAGCCCGCTCGGAGAGGGATCGTTCGAGGTCGGCGAGCCCCTTCGGACCGACCGTGGTCGCGTACACGACGAAGGCGAGCGCGAGGAGCGATTGATTCGTGCAGATGTTGGACGTCGCCCGAGATCGACGGATGTGTTGCTCCCGGGTCTGCAGGGTGAGCGTGAACGCGCGGCGGCCCTCGGCGTCTTTGGTGGCCCCGACGATACGGCCGGGGGAAAATCGGAGGTGCTCCCGGCGGCAGGCGAACAGGCCGAGGAGCGGGCCGCCGAAGGAGGGACTCGCCCCGAATCCTTGGCCCTCGCCGACCACGATGTCGGCCCCCCAATCGCCGGGAGGCGAGAGCACCGAGAGGGCGAGGGGGTCGGCGACGACGGTCAAGGGGACTTGGCCGATCGCTCCCTTGAGGTCGAGCAAAGTCTCGTCCACGTGTCCGAATCCGTTCGGGACGTCGACGAGGACGCCGAAGACCCCGCCTTGCCCGACGGACGCCTTCACCAGGTCGAGGCTGATCCGACCCGTTCGGTCATCGAACGGCATCTCTTCGATCCGCGCGCCGGTCCCGGCGGCGTAGTTGGCGAGGACGCTCTTCTCCTCCCACGGCAGGCTCGCGGGGATGAGGAACCGCTCTCCCTCGTGGATCCGTCGGGAGAGGAGCATCGCCTCGCCGGCGGCCGTCGCGCCGTCG
>JAKIVT010000035.1 GCA_022750415.1 Thermoplasmata archaeon | reverse complement strand
CGAATCGGATTGGCGGGCCGCTCCCCGGCGACGCGAGGAGCGATGCCGAATTCCCCCCGTCCGACCCGGCCCGGGGTCGCATTGGTGCGCCTCCGCGGGAACGGTGGGAATCGTTTATGAACCCCTCGCGAGTGGCCCCGATACCGGGGGTGCTCCTCCCAAGAGGCGTGCGGACAGATGCAGACCTATACGTGCAACCAAAATGACTCTTCGATCGCGGCTTCGGACCACTCGCCGAACGGCGGGACACCGGCCTCGCCCATGCTTCGCCATCCCCGCCCCGGAGCCTTCATGGCGCTCGGCGCGGTCCTCGTCTTCGCTCTCCTCGTGGTGACCATGGCCCCACTCCCGGCCGCCGTGACTTCCGCCAATTCCTTCCGCGGAAGCTCCCCGACCACGAGCGCGACCTTCGGCAACTGCAACGCCATCGGCACTCCGATTCCCTCGGCCCTCCTCCAAGGGATCCCCGTTCCCCGAACGAACGTGACCCCGGGCGGGAACCTCTCGGCGGACATGGAGGTCATGGCGGCGAATTGGACCCCGGCGATGTCGAACATCACCGTCCACTTCCCGAGCGTCTTCTTCAACTTCCCGAAGTTTACCGGCGGTCACCAACAACTGTTCCTGAGCAACCGGTCGTTCGTGATGAACTTCTCCGGGTGGTCCAATGCCTCGTTGGGGGAGACGAAGAACTACACCTTCCCCGCGGGACTCCAATTCAAGGCCCATACGAAGGCGGTCATTGACTCGATGAAGATCGCCGTCCAGGCGACCGCGGACTACGGGCAGATCACCCTCGAGGTTCGCTGGGCGTGGACGTACAATCCGTCGCCGGGAACGACCGTCACATCGCCGTGGTCGGTCCCCACGAACCAGTCCCACTTCCCCAACTCGGTGCCCAGCATCTTCTGGCCGGCGCCGTACGCGACGTTCCTGAACTACTCCGGATTGACTTCGACCATCGGCACGAACTGGACCGCGACGCTCGGCGGCGACGTGAGCGGGCGGATGTTCTTCCTCGAGATGGAGTTCCCCTCGGGCGGTGTGGTCGAATCGTTCGGGCAAACCGCGCCGCTCAACCTCTCCACCTACACGGTGATGATCCCGATGGAGAACTACAACCGGTACCTCGTCCCGGGCACGTACCTCGTCCACATCCACGATGCGTGCGGGGCGCTCCTCTACAGCAAGACGGTCCACGCCGTGTTCCCGCCGACGGCGCAGGTCACGTTCTACCTCACTCCGGCCGCGTGCGCGGGTCACTCGATCACGTTCAACGGCACGAAGTACACCAACGGAACTTCCGGAGTGTTCGTCCCCTCGACGACCGCCTACTCGATGTCCATTGAAGGTTGCCCCGGCCACACGTTCCACTCGTGGTCGACCACCGGTGCGTTGCACATCGCCACGGGCAAGTCGATGTTGGTGAGCAACAGCGGCACCTTCACGGTCAACTACACCTGAGCCAGACCGGGGGGACCAGTGGCCTCGAACCGGTCCGAGCAGACGCTCCGGTCGGCCCGCCTCGTCGCGATTGCGGTCGTCGTTCTCCTCGCCGCGGGGGTCGTCCCCTCGGGGCATGCCTCCAGCCCCGGAGTCTCCGGTGCTCCGCGGACGCCCCACACCGCTTCGGACCCGAACCTTCCCTTCGTCCAACACGTGGTCGTCGTCGTCCTCGAGAACGAAGTCCTTTCGGAAATCTGGGGCCACGGCCCGTACGAGCGGTACCTCGCGGCGACCTACGGGAACGCGAGTAACGTCTACGCCGCGTGCCACCCGTCGGCCCCGAACTACCTCGCGATGTTCGCGGCGGTCGTGAACCAGTGTGGGAGTGATACCTGGAAGAACTACACCAACCGGTCCCTCAACGTCGAGCTCGACGCCGCGAACTTGTCCTGGGCCGCGTACGCCGAAAATCTTCCGACGGGTGCCTGCGCGGATCCCGGGTCGGCGACGACCGGTCTATTCGCGACGCGACACGTCCCTGCGCTCTGGATGGCCAACGTCCTGCAGACGCCGTCGTACTGCTCGGCCCACGTTCGGGGTTCGAACGAATTCAACTCCTCCGCGGCGAACGGGACCCTCCCCAGCTTTTCCTTCTACACTCCGAACCTGTGCGACGACGGACACGACGGGTGTGGGTCCAACACCACCAACCGCCAGTTGACGGCGCAGGCGGACGCTTGGCTCCAAGGATGGCTGAGCCCGATCCTGAACCACACGGGGACCTACGCCAGCGCGGCCGAACAAGCTGAAGTGAATCACACCGCGTTCTTCGTCACCTGGGACGAAGGGATCGGGAGCAACGCCGGGTTCGCCGCTCCGGGGATCACCGGCGGCGACAACTACCTCTGGTGCGGCCAAAACGGCGCGGTGGGCGATGCGGCGTGCGGCGGGCGGGTCTTCACCGCCGTGGTCAGCCCGTACTCCCGGAACACGACGTTCGTCGCGAACGACTCGACCTACGGGCTCTGCCGCACGGTGGAATGGCTGTTCCACCTCCCGTCGCTGGGCAACCCGGGCTCGATGGACAACCAATCGGGGTTCCCGGCGATGACCTCGCTGTTCCGATTCCCCCCCGAGATCAACGTCAGCGTCCGCGAGTCGAATCTCCCGTTGAACGCGGTCTGGTGGTTCAACGTGACCGGACTCCCCTCGACCTCCACCAACGGTACCGCGTTGGTCCTGGACCTGCCGAATGGCACCTACTCGTACACCGCGGCGGCGGCCCCCCTCTCGTGGAGCACGCCGAACGGATCGTTCCGGGTGAATGGGACTCCGACGAATCTCTCCGTGGCGTTCACCTACCTCACCTATCCGGTCACCTTCGTCGAACACGGCCTGGCTCCGGGGGTCCCCTGGCGCCTCGCCGTGAACGGGACCTCGGAAGGGACGACGGGGAACGGCTCCGTCGTCGTCCACCTCCCCGATGGTCGGCAGACGTTTGTCGCGACGACCAACGATTCGACGTGGTCTTCTCCGGCGGGAAGTTTCCGCGTCGTCGGCGCCCCGCTGCAAGTCAACGTCACGTTTGGACGGGTGACCTTCGCCGCCACCGTCACCGCGTCCGGGCTCGCGCCGTCCACGGTCTGGTGGCTCAACGTCACGAACGGCCCCCAGGCGAGCGGTGCCAGCTCGGCCCTATCGGTATCGCTCCCGAATGGGTCGTTCCCCTACACCGCCCAGGCCGCGGGCAATGTGTGGAGCCGGGCGGCCGGCACCTTGGCGGTGGCCGGGGGTCCCGCCTCCGGTTCCGCCGACTTCTCGCTCGAGGTCTACAACGTCACGTTCGTGGCCGTCAACCTCTCGGGAGGGTCCGAATGGAACCTCTCCTTCGGGGGGACGGTCCGGACGGTGGCCGGCGACGGCGCGACGTCGTTCCTCGAACCGAACGGGAGCTACGCGTACACCGCGGCGGGGGCTCGAAGCTATCCCGTGCTCCATCCCGACGGCGTCGTTCCCGTCTCCGGTGGGCCGGTGACCGTCACGGTCCGGTTCGACCCGCCGCTCACCATCACCGAGTTCGCGGCGACGCCCGGCAACGTCACCCTCGGGTCCACGCTCGTGTTCGGCGTCGTCGTCAGCGGTGGAACGGGACCTTACCAATTGCAGTACACCGGACTTCCGACGGGGTGTGCCGACCTCAACGCCACGGCGATCCGCTGCGCCCCCTCCGAATTGGGCCGGTTCGTCGTCCTCCTCGAAGTCTCGGACTCGATCGGGGCCGGAACATCGGCGAACACGACGGTCGTGGTCGCGTCGGCGTCGCCCCCGACCGGATCCGCCGCTTCGGAGGTCCCTCCGTGGGCGATCGCGGTCGTCGTCGTGGCCGCCGCCGCGGTGACGGTCGGGGCGCTCGTTCTGTGGCGGCGCTCTCGTCGGCCGGGTTGACCGCCGGGATGGTGTCCCACGGCGGAGGTCACCCGCTGAGGAGTCCGGGGAGCGGGCCGAACTCAGAGAATCCGACGTTGGGCCGTGGCCACGAGGGCCGGTCCCACCACGCCGGGGCCGACCGGAAGGCCGGGACCATGGAGCTTCTTGTTGGGGAAGGAGAAGAGGTCCTGCATCGGAGAATTGGCGGACCAGTTGTCGTTGTGCCCGGTGTGGCCGAGACCGAGCAGCCACTCGGTAGACGTCAGGAGGTTGTAATCGTCGTACTGGGTCGAGGAGTTGAACCCCGGGACGGCGTACGGGGATACCGCGACCGTGTAGACGTGACCGCCGCCGGTACTGCCGTTGATCCCAAGGTTGGTGGTCCCCTCATCGAACGTGAGGAAGAACGCCGTGGTGCGGAACAGGGTGCTGTTCATGAGCGGGGGGAGCCACGACTGCAGCCAGGCGTTGGCGACGCTGACGTTGGAGTCGTGCCCGTCGGCGGTGTTGTTGGGGACGATGAACGCATAGTTCGGCACCTTTCCGTTCGCCACGTCGCTGTTCCACGCCGTGAAATTGGTCACGTGCGAATCGCACTTCGAGGGGTTCCCGACGACGTCTTTGTACATCATGAACGGATTGTGCATGATGTCGTAGGACCCGGAGCTGAGGGGGTCGCAAGCGACCGGCATGCTCTGGAAGAACGACCCCCAGGTCTTCCCGGAGTTCCCGACGAGGTCGCCGATCTGAGACGTCTTGGTCACCTTGAAGAAATTCGTGGTGATGCCGGAGGTCGCGGCCAGGTAGTTGGGCAGCGAGTAGTGCTCGACCGAATAGTACTGCCCGGCGAAGGCGTACTGCTTCGCCAGGGAAGCGAAGTAACTGCCGTTCGCCAGCACCGACCCGAGTTCGGCGTTCTCGAAGTACACGACCACGACGTGGCGAATCGGCGTCGGGAACGTGGGAGCCGAGTCCGTGTGGAGCGACGCGGGTCCGGAGGACCCCGCCGGGATGGCCCTGAGCGTCGCCACCGCAACGAAGAGGACTACGACGGCCAGTGCAGCGACGACGGTGCTGCGCCCCCCCGGCGGAGACCACGTAGGGACACGCATTCGGCGTAACCAGCTCTCGATGGGTAAAAAGCCCTCGCACTGCCGGGAATCTCCCGCGCCCCGGACAGTCGAAAAGTGGTGCCCGTCGACCCGGCGAACGGCGGTGCCGAGGAATCGATTCCGGAGGCTCGGATTGGCCCGACCGGTGCGACTCTGCGGACGGTCGAGGGACGCCGGGGAGGCGTCTCTAGATGTAGCCCCAGGACCGCAGCCGTTCCTCGACGTCGCTCGAGACCACCACCGACGAATGTTCCGCCATTCGTCCCGCGATGGTTCGGACCTCTCCGGCGAGAGAGGCGACCTCTGGGGAGCGACTCGGCCAGAGGTCCACCCGTTCGTCGGGGTCCCGGCGGATGTCGTACGCGCGCAGTTGGTCGTCGGCGGCATCGTAGACCACCTTCATGTCCCCATCCCAGCCCGCCACGAGAATCCGGTCAAACTCGTGCTTCCGTTTGTCGGAGAGGCGCCCGCGCTCGTGCTCGGGGATGATCGTCTTCCAGACGAGGCCGTCCGCGGCCGCGAGCACCGGTCCGGGTCTCGGGCGGTCGCGCAACTGGCCGAGGGGGACTCCCGAAACCACGAGGGTCTGCGGGAGCTCCGCGTCCTCGGCCAAGGTCGGCGCCACATCGACCAGGCTCGCCCATCCGACCCCCTCGCCCGGCGGGGATCGGGCACGGGCCCGTCGGACCCAGAGGGGGATTCGGACCAGCGGCTCCTCGAGGCGAAGCATGTGGAAGAGGACGTCGTGTTCGCCGAACGCCTGGCCGTGGTCGCTCGTGACGACGACCGTGGTGTCCTCCCAACGGCCGTGTCGCTGGAACACTTCGGCTAGGGTCGCCAGCCGTCGATCCGCCTCGCTCAGGTTCTCGCGGAACAACTCGTGGAGACGGCGGTACTCGTCCGGTGTCGGGGACCAAGAGCCGGCAAGCCACCCGACGTGGTCCTGGCGGGCCCGGCCCCGCCGTAACCAGCCGGTGAAGTCCGACTTCCACTCGGACATCGGGTAGTACGGCTCGTGGGTCTCGAGGAGGTTCACGAACGTGAACACCGGCTGGTCCGCGGGCGTTTCCTGGAGCCAGCGGTCGAGGGTCGGCTCGATCCACGGCGAGACCCCGGGGAGTTCGCGAGCGGTCGGGTATCGGAGGCGCTGCGTGAACCGACCCGCGGAATCCGTGACGAACGGGAATCGGTAGACCACGCGGCTGCTGAGCTTCAGCAAACGCCACACCGGCCCATGCTGCAACTTCGTGAGACCGGCGGCCGGCGCCGACCCGGTGTTCTCCAAGGTGTGCGGCGGCCGACCGGAGCCGGAGATCCGGTAGTACGGCTCCCACCATCCGGCCCACGCCGCCCGGTCGAATCCCTCGGTGAAGCCGAGGTCGGGGGAGATCAAGTGGTTCGCGGACAGGGACATGGTCCGGTACCCGCGTTCTCGCAGGAGGGAGGGGAGGCGGGGAATCCCGGAGACCAATTTCAAGGCCGATTTCGCATGGGCCCCGTGCTCCCACGGATAGAGACCGGTGAACAGGCTCGCGTGGGACGGGACCGTCCACGGGGCCGGAGCGACCGCGTTCGGGAACCAGAGGCTCTCGCGACGGAGCCGGTCCGCGAACGGCATGTTCGAGACGGCCTGCTTCCCTCCCGGGAGGTCGTCGGCTCGGCCGCAGTCGAGGACGATGACCAGGACGTTGGGCGGTGAGCGGCCCATTAGGGAGCCCGCCGACGGAGGGATTCCCGGCCGTCGCGCACCGACCAGCCGGGCCGGAGGAGGCGGGGCGGATTTGGGTCGGACGCCAACGCGAGTTTCATCGGTGCCCTTGAGGTCGCGCGTGAACTCCGACGCTTAAGACCGTAACGTTTCGCTCCGTCGCCTCTGGCGGATGAGGCCGAGACGTCGGAAAGCGCCCTCCCCTCCGGGAAGAGACCCCCCATCCCGGTGGTCGACGACCCTCGGCGAGCGGACGCGCGTCGGTCTAATGATGCCCCCCGGCCTCGGGACCCACGTGCGGGCGGCCGTGGGGTTCGGCACGCTCGCCGTCGGCCTGCTGCTCCTGACCATCCTCGGGGGGCCGTCGGTCGGGTCTGCCGTGGCCGCGGTCCATTCCCCGGCTCGCGGGCTCGCCGTCTCAGCGCAGCCATCGGGCAATACCTCGATCAACGATGCGGTCGACCTGACCGGGAGCTCGCCCAGCGCGTCCTTCCCGGCGGGCACGGTTCTGCGGGTCAGCTGGCGGTTCACGATGAACTCGACCACCTCCGCGACGCAGGCCACGATTTACCTGCCGCAGTTGCAGGCGGTCTTTCCCGCGACGCCGGCCCCCGTTCAGATTTTCCTGAACTCGCAGAACATCACGGGCGGGTTCGGGCTGACGATCTCTGCCGCCTCGGGCGCCGTCACGCTGCACAACGCCACGACCTTCAACAAGACTGGGCGCGTGACGTTTACGAGCGAGTTGGCCGCGTTGATGGGCTCCGAGCCGTTCGGAGACCTCGTCGTGCTCCCGCAATGGAACTGGAGTGTCACCACCCCCGCCGGCGTCACGACGACCAGCGGCTGGGGACCGAGCCCGCCGCCGACGATTCACCCGGCCCTCGTCGCGACCCTGCAGAGCCTCGTCCCGAAGTCCCTGACACCACCGGCTCCGGTGACCGCGTGCCTGACCGGCCCCCTTCAGGGTCGTACTTTCTCCCTACACGCGGAGACGCCGAAGCCGGTCGACGACTTCGTCGCGAACACGACGCGCGACCCCATCGGGGGCCCCTCGACGTTCTGCCTGACGATTGTGATCCTGGCGAACATCACGCCGCAGCCGCTCCTCATCCACATCTGGGATTACGAGTCGGTGACGCTCCTGCTCTACATCGAGAAGGTCACGGTCACGAACGGCTCGGGGGAAGGCACCAACGGAACCGGGCCCGACTGGACGGAGTATGCCGACGTGGCGATCGTCGTCGGTGCCGTCGGTGTGGGGATTGCGGTCCTGGTCCTGCTGCGGCGCCAACCTCCCGAGAGTTCGCCGCCCGCTCCGACCCGCCTCCCTCCAACGGGAACTCCCGTCGGCCCCACTCCATCGACACCAACGCCGACCGGCCGCTCGGGCCCCGGTCGCTGATCGCCGATGATCCTTGACCTTCGACGGTCGATCGGCCGCGTTCCGCCGAGCGTCGTGGGAGGGTTCGGTGGGCGCCGATGCCCACCCACGTCGCGGGGATCGGGAGTCTAGCGGGACAGCACTTGCCACTCGCTGTTCGAGTACGCGAGGTGGAAGCCGTACGTGCCCTCGAGGAATGAGATGACGGCGTCGAAGTTCGCGGCGTTCGGCAGAAGGGCGAATCCGATGTGGTACGTCGACAGAAACGCCCCAGTATCCATCACCGGCGGCAGGACCGTGGCCGGATTCGAGGTCCCGGGGGTCGCGAAGGCGACCGAGACGACGAACGGCCGGCTCGGGTCGGACGGGGCGTAGGTGGCGGAGGCCTCGTTCCGGATTGCCGCGGGATTGACCGTCAAGTTGGTGGACGACGGCGAGATCAGGGTCGTGGTGCCGATGAGCTGCTTCCCCGGGAGCTGGCCAAGTCCGATGGAGACGTTCCACCGCACCATCGTGCCCGAAGCCGTGATGTTGTTGACGAACCCGCTGTGGACCACCGGATCGTTCGGGGGTGGACCCTGCAGGGAGAAGGCGAACTGCGAGACGTTCGTCCCGGGACGCGGGTCGACGGTGAAGTTCACCCAGCCGGCCCCTCCCCCCAGGGCGGTCGCCACCTGTTCGGAGACGTTCGCGACCGACGTCGTGTAGTTCACCCAGGCGGTGGGGTCGGGGGCGGACGTCGCTTCCCACGTCGGCACGCCTGTCGAGGCGAGCGACAAGCTCCCGGCGGTGGTCCCTTGCGAGTACGACACGACCAGCGAGGTGGGGTCGACCCGAACGGTGGGGACCGGAACCCCCTCCACGTACGGTGTGTAGATGGGCGAGTCGCTCGGACCCTGGGCCGTCGGAGAGGAGAATCCGAACGCCACGTGGTTGTTGGTGATCGCCCTCGGGCCGTTGAGAGCCCAGTAGGCCAGTTCGGCGTTCGTCACCTGCCAGGGCTCGAACAGGAGCCAGGTGGGACCAGGGTCGTACGCCCCTCGGTCCGAGATCGCCTCGATCCACCGGGCCGTCTGCGAAGTGGTCAGGACCGAACCCGGGGTCGGGTTCGTCGAGAGCCAATCGGCGGCGGCGACGAACAACGCGTCGTGCGAATGCCCGGTGTCCCGCGTCTCGTTGGTCGTCGCCACCGGAAGCGTGACAATGGTCAGGAGGACGACGACCACGAACAAGACCCCCAGAAACCCCGAGGCCCGGGAGCTCGAACGACTCGGAGAGCGGCGCGAAGAACGGCCGCCGACCGCCGCCGGGACCGGCTCGGGTGCCGCGGTCGGATTCTTGGCGGCGCTAGGAGCGGAAATTCTCTCGAAGACGAGCGCGACCAGGAGCGAGATGGGGAGGGGGAAAAAGTAGACGAACCGAGTGTAATCCGTTCCAATGTGGGCGAGGTCCCCGAGGGCCGGGACCACCAAGGTCGCGGCCAGCCAACCGATCGCGACGCGGATCGGGTCGGTCAACCAGCCGGGGGACCGCCGGTCGAGGTACAGCACCATGCCGACGAGGACCGCCGCCGATACGAGGAGGATCCCGAGGACGACCCTCGGACTCGTGACGAACGTCGGTCCGGACGGGAAGAACATCGGGGCCCCTCCGAGGGGTTGGAAGAGCTCCCCGAGATTGTCGAGCACCAATGCGGCGGGATTGGCGTACAGGTACCCGGGGTGCGTGACGTGGAAGACACTGGACAACACCTCGTACGTTCCCGCCGGAACTAGGAGCGCGAGGGTCGAGAGGAGCGCCCTCGGGCGGAAGAACGAGCGCACCACGGCCGGCCGAGACGTGGCGACGAGGACGATGGCGCCCAGCGCGCCGACGATCAGCATTGCGAAGGAGAGCGTGTGCGTGAGGTACGTCAGGCCGGCCATCCCGTACATCAGCAGGCCGTTTTCGAGGGTGGGTGAACGGAGGAACCGGAGGAGGCCGACGAACGCGAGGCTGAGGAAAACGAACCCGAAGACGTTGGGATACCCGCCCCAAAACAGCATCGAGAGCGTGGTCCCATTCAGCACGGCGAGACCCACGAACAGCGGCCGCGCGGCGCCCGGGCGGAGGTACACCCATCCGAGAACGATGCAGGCCAGACCGTAGGCGGCCAGGAGCGCTCCTCCGAAGACGAACCCCGCCGTCAGGGGGCTCCCCGTGGCGAGGACAAGGGCGCCGAGGAACGGGAACGCGAGCGGTGGGTACAGGAACGGCGAGCCGACCGCCATCGACGGCGGGTGGGGCAGACCGACGAAGGCGAAGGAGCGCTGGAGCCAGTCTCCCGGGTCCACTCCCGGGGGCACCGGCGATTGCGAGTACGCGGCTTCCAGAACCGCGACGGCGGCGAGGACGATGGCGAGCGCGGAGAGCAGCTCGATGCGGTTCCAGTTCGGTGCGGTTGGGACCCCCTTCCGAGGGGCCGTCGGGACTCCGCGGTTCGGGCCGACCGGCTCCGTCCGTACCCCGATGGGCACGCTACCCGACCGGTCGGGCACCGAGGCGGGGCGACTCGCCGCCATTGACGAGTCACCCGTCGCCGAGGGGCTCGGCTCGGGCCTCATGAGGTCGGCAACCGGAGCACGATCCAAGGAGGGAGCGTCGGGAGGTTCGTCGCGCCAAACGTCTCCGTCAGGTATTGGCTCTCGAGCGTCCCGTTCAACGGGGTGTTTCTCTGGAGCGGGGGCATCGCCAACAGGACGAACGAGACGCCGAGGAACCGCCAGATTTGCGGGGTGATCAGCACCGATGGGATCGACGGGATCAGATTCTGGGCGCTCGGCGTGCTCAACGTCACGGTGAAGTTCAACGAGCGGACGGCCTTGGCTCCGCCCGGATGGTCGGTCAAGCTCAGCCTCGGCGCATTCGGCCCGCCGGGGGTCTTCTGGCTGAGCGCGACGGACGTCGGGAACACGGCGCCGTTCGTGACGAGCCCGGTATTCTTGTTGAGCGACCAGGAGAAGGTGTCGGCCGCGGAATTGATGTTGACAACGGCCGGCTGCGATTTCGCCGTGGCGAGTGTCGCGTTGACTTGGACGAGCCCGAGGCTCCCGGTGGCAGCGACACTCACCGAGAGGACGATTTGATCGTGACCGGGAACGGCCGTCGCGACGATCGTCCCGCTGACTCCGGGCACCGAGTCCTGGAACGTCAGCTGCCCGGATGTGGTCGATGAGATGGTGACGTTGGGAACTCCGTTCGACAGGTTGAACGGATTCGCGAAGTGCCCCCCCTGCAGCTCGACGGAAAACTGCGTGGGGTCGAGCCGGAGGACTTGCGTCGTGTGGCCGTAGTAGAACGCCTCGTAGTCGGGGAGACCGGTGATCGCCGAGGAGTTGTTCCCCGCGTACGACGCGGAGACGAGCCCGTTGGTGACCGCGAGCGAGTCGGTGAGGGCGAAGTACGCGAGCTCGCTGTCGAGGACCTTCGACGGGTAGAAGTCCTGCGTACCGAGGCTCGACGGGTCGAGGGGCGAGAAGGTGTTGCGCAGGATCAGCGCGCGCGGCCACCGACCGACCTGGGGCACGCCGACGAGGATCCCTCCGGGGATTCCGGAGGCTTGGATCGTGCGGAGCGCGGCCGTGTAGTTCTGATCGTGGCCGGGTTGGGCGAAGAACCGCTCGTCGGTCGCGACGGAGGGAACGGTGGCGACGTCGGTCAGGACCAGAAGGGCCAGGACAACGAGAACCCCCAAGAGCGCCCGAAGCGGTCGCGCCCGGACTTTCAGCCCAAACCGTTGGACCGTCGGGCTCGAGTTCGCCGACGCCGGCGGGGTCCAAGCGGGAAGACCGTCGGGGTCCTCCGGGGACTGACGGCGGCTCCACCACTCGTCGAGCACGGAATCGAGTCTCCGGATTCCGTACGCCGCGGCAAGGATGATCGGCAGGATCAGGAGGTAGCCGAAGCGCCCGTACACCGAGACGACGTTGAGGACCCAGCCGGCCACCGCGAGCCCCATGACGCCCGCCGTCCAAGCGCCCAACGTGATGTCGGTGGTGTTGAGGCGACCCGGGGTCCAGATCGCGGTCGCGAGGAGAATGAGGAGGATCACGCCCGAGAGGAGGGCGAGCGCCACGAACGTGACCGCGGCGGTCGGGTTGACGTGAAGACCGAACGGGCCCACCACGGGGGCGAAGAACGTCCCGAGGTCGCTCAGGATGTGCGCGGATTGGGAGGCGGAGGCGTAGTTCGCGTGCGGAACCTTCAGAACCGCGGTGACGGCGTAGAACCCACCGACGAGGGCGGCGAAGATCGCCGCGCCGACCACGCCGCCCCGGTTGAGGAGGATCCTCCACGGGCGGGATCCGGCGACGGTGAGCAGGACCGCCATGATGACGAGCGTCGCCCCCAACATCGAAGCAACGAGCGATTCCGAAAGGATCGCGATGGCCGCCGCGACCCAGAAGACCAGCGCGTACGTCGGGCGCGGCGTGGCGACGTACCGGTTGAGATAGGTCAACGCG
Organism: Thermoplasmata archaeon; assembly: GCA_022750415.1. GTDB lineage: Archaea > Thermoplasmatota > Thermoplasmata > Lutacidiplasmatales > UBA184 > Lutacidiplasma. The sequence continues at coordinate 1,874 of JAKIVT010000035.1, read as the reverse complement.
AGGCAACTGAAAACGAGCCCGAGCAAAGTCGGATACCCGCCCCAGAAGTCCATCCGGACGACCGACGGGAACAGCAGGAAGGCAGTCTCCGCCGCGAGCGCCAGCGGGACACTTCCCACGAGGGTTCGGGCGAGCTGGTAGGAGACGAGACCGAGGAGGACGGTCACGATGCCCACGAATGCGAGAGCGGCGCGGGCGGGGCCGCCCAAGATCCGGACGAGGATGCCGAGGACGGGGAACAGCGCCGGAGGATAGGCGAGGGGGATGATCTCGGACGGATACGGCAGGCCGACGTACGCGTACGAGGTTGCGATCCACTGTCCCTCGTCCTGCCCCGGGGGGATCGCATAGCCGGACATGACCCGGACCAGCGCCGCTCCGATCGTCACCGAGATGGCCAAGGCGAGCAGCCAGCCCACCCTCCGGTCCCATCCGACCGGCCCGGCCGGCGTGTGGAGGGTCGGCCGGGTGGGAGCGGGGGGAGGTGCCGGCGGAGGACGGATCTCGGGCTCCTTCCGAGGGGCGGACGCGGTCACCGGATTCCCGAGCTCCCGAAGCCGGGACCGGATGGCCGCGAGGTCGACTGAGATCGCCGCCAGTCGTTCCGGTCCCGGGGCTTCGCGCGCCTCCTCCGCGAGCGCGCGAGCTTGGGCGGTGAGCCGCTCGGCCTCGGTCGGCTCCGGCCCGGCGGAGTCCGGGGGCGGAGGGCTGGAGCGCCTCGGTCGGCTCTCGTTAGGCGATGACATCGTCCTTGGCGGCCCTCCCGAACCGGCAGGCGGGGCGGCCTCGAGCATTTACCACTTCCGACGGGCGGACGATCTCGCGCCGCCGGTCCAAACGACGCGCCGGTCCGGCCGGCCACCAGCGCGAAGCGCGGCCACTCACACGAATTGGAGATTCATGGAACGCCGAACGTTGCACCCGGCCCCGCGGTCGGCCCCTCCGGTGTCCCCCTCCGAACGTCAAGAACGATTACCTCGTGTCCGTCGGGGGTTCGTCGCCGGAGTCGGGCGACCGGCGCGAGCCTCGCCGCCAGTAGACCATCGCGAGAATCGCCACCACCCCGACGCCGGCCGCGGCGGCGAGGACCGTATCGCGGGAGGTCCATCCGGTCGTCCCTTGGGCCGGGTCGACGACGAGGGCGGCCTGGGAGGAGTTGAACTCGCCGGCACCGTCACTCACGTTCAGGGTGACGGTGAAGTCCCCGATGGCGATGGGGGCGCACGAGACGGTCGTGGCATTGACGGTTGCACACCCCGGCGGCAGCCCGGAGTAGACAAACGTCAAGGGGTGGGCGCCGCCGACCACGACGGCGGTGATGGTGACGTTTCCGTCCCCGAGGTGGTACGGGAACGGTTTCACGGTGAGGGAGGGGATCGATGGGGCGGCCGTTACGGTCACGAACCCAAAGCCCGCGGTCGCCGGCCCGCCCGAGGCTTCGGAGACGTTGACCCACACCCCGAACTTTCCGAGGGTCGGGAGCTGGCAGCGGATCGTGGGAGCCGTGGGCGACCCGCAGCCGGCGGAGAGGGGCGGCGGGTTGCCGGTCCACGCGTACGAGTACGGCGGGGTCCCTCCGACGGGGACCGCCGAGAAGGTCACGTTCTGGAGGAGGTCCACTCCCTCCCGACTCGGCTCGACGAAGACCCCCACGATCGACTCGCTCCCGAAGATCCAGGTGTCGTTGGAGAGGCTCGCGTTCGTGGGGGACCCGCCGAACAGCAGGACGAACGACGTCGCCGGCGTGGGTCCCGAGTAGGCAACGAGCGCAGCACCCGTCCGGGGATTCGGCGCTGGTCCCGAGGTGGCAATGGGCCCGCTCCAATTCCCATTCGCGTACGTCCACGCATCGTTCAGGGGGGCCGCACCCGAGG
>JAKIVT010000034.1 GCA_022750415.1 Thermoplasmata archaeon | reverse complement strand
TGCTCCTGCTTGCGTCGGCGCCCGCCGCGGCCACGATAGTCGACCCCATCGGGCTGACCCAAGCCGCGTCCGCGAGGGGCGCGCTCCCGTCGGGGAACGCCACGCTCGACCTCCGGGTCACGCCCGCGACCGCGAGTGTGGCCGTCAACGGCACGACGGTCGCGCTCGCCGCGAACGGCTCGGCGGAGCTCCACCTGGCCCCCGGGACCTATGGCGTGGCCGCGGCCGCACCCGGACACCGAACGTTCGTGGGAAACGTCACGCTGCGTGCCGGCCAGATCGTGTACCTCACCGTGCCACTTCCGGCCAACCCGACGACTCCGGCCACCTCGAGCGGCCCGTCCAGTTCGCTCTGGTTGGCCATCGCGCTCACCATCGCCGGGGCGGTCGCCGTCGTGGCCCTCCTCCTCTACGTTCGGCGTTCCCCAGCGGGCAGGGTGGGGGAGGACGGAACTCCCAGCGACCCGCCGGTCGTCACCCCCGATGCCGCCCGGCCCGACGAAGGGCCGGAATAGGGAGCGACCCCTAGGGTTCGTCGAACTCGTCTTCGTCGTCTTCCGCGGACCGGCGGGCCTCGGCCCGGGCCCGGAGGAGCAGCACGCCGGCGACGAGCCATCCGGCGATCGCCGCGGCCACCGCGATCTGCGCGGAGGGGGGGAATGCATCGCCCGAACTCGATCCCCCGCCGGCCACTGAGGGCACGGAGAGGGAGATGTTGGCGAACGCCGTGCGGAGCGAGGCGTCGGTCGCCGTCACGTTGACGATCACCGCTCCGGCCGACGAGTAATCGTGGGTCACGTTCTCCCCCCGTCCGGCGCTGCCGTCGCCGAACGCCCAGACGAACGTTCCGTTCCCGGATCCGCCGATCAACGCCGCGTGGAAGGCGAAGCTCTCGGTGCCATTCGGGCCAGCGGACGCCACGATCGCGACCTTCGGAAGGGCGTACACCGTCTCCGGGACCGCCGAGGAGGTCCGAGCGCCGGTTCCGTTGTCGGTCACGACCACGGTCGCCGTGAAGGTGCCGGCCGACGAGTAGGAGTGGTTCGCGGTCGAACCGGTGGCGTTGGCCCCGTCGCCGAACGACCAGTCGTAGACGAACGGCCCGGTCCCGGTGGCGGTCGCGCGGAACTCGACCGACACGCCGGCGTAGGCGGGCTCGGGGTTTGCCGAGGCCACCACGGTCGGCGCGGACCCGGTGCTGACCCAGACCGACGTCGAGCCGATCGCGGTCGACCCGAAGACGTCGCTGACGTGGAGGAGGACGACGGCGAGACCGAGGGTCGTGATCGTGGCGGTCACGTTCATCCAGACGGCCCCGGGCGCGACCGGCGTCACGTTGGCCGGAAGGAACGTGAAACCGGGAAACGAGTAGATCGCCTCGTCGATCGAGTCGTTCGTGCCAGTGGTGACGAGCGTGGAGAACTGCGTGGTGAAGGGGGCGGGTCCGCCGGGTCCTCCGGAAATCGGACCGATCAGCAACGGCGCCGGTGTGGCGGCCACGGCCGCCGAGGTCGCGAACCCCGGGCCGAAAGCGTCGAAAGGGACGACAATCGCGTAGGCGGTGGTGTTGTCCGGCCAGGGAATGGCCGCGGCGTTGCCGGTCGTGTTCCAGATCTCGACGACGCCGAAGGGCGAGGTGGCCGTGGTGTTGGATTCGCCAACGCGGTACGCCGAGTCGGCGGAGGTCCGGACTCCGGCCAGGTAGACCTGATACCGGAGCACCGGGGCCGCCGGCGATATCGCCGGTGTCCAACTCACCCCAAGGGAGCGGTCTCCCGCCTCGGCCGTTGCGTCGGGGGCGAGGGGGCCCGCCCAGACGTCCCAGAGCAGCGGGGCGACGGCCGAGCCCACGCCGTTGGCGTCCAGCACCGAAACTTGCACCGTCACCACACCCACGGCGGCCGCCACATCGACCGACACCGCCGTCACGTTCAGCGAGGTGTTCGACCCGATCGCCGTGCCGTTGCCGAATCTCGTGGTCACCGTGTAGGGCGTGGCCCCGCCCGTCAAGGCGAGGCTGACGTTGATGGCTCCCGCGCCGTGCCACACGGGTCCCCCGACGGCCGTGGCCGTGAACGCGAACGGCGCGAGCGACGCCTCCGGTGGAAGGTAGTACGACGTCGTCGACGACTCGCTGAGGGACCGCGCCGTGACGGTGAGGTTGTAGTGCAACAACGTCGAGAGTCCGAGGATCGTGGACGCGCCCACGTCCCCGAGTTGCTGGGTCGTCGGAGATCCCCCGCCGACCGGGGTGGCCGCCACCGTAAAGCCGACGATCCCCGCCGAGCTTTCCGTCCAGTCGAGGTGGTACCCGCCCGCGACCGCCGTCACGTTCGACGAACCGAACGCCGGGGCGGCCGGGGACGGGACCACGCAACTCCCGGTTCCGCCGGTCATCGTCAGATTGGTGGCGACGGCCGGGGTCCATGCCGAGCCGTTCGACCGCTCCGAGAGCCAGAGCGTCAATAGACCGTCCTCCGAACTCACGTTGAGGACGACCGAAACATTTGCGAGCGTCGCCCCCGGCGACGAGGGAACCTGCACGGCCTGCACAAGGGCGGGTCCAATCCCGGTGCACCAGTAGGTTTCGGCCCGGACGGCCCCGACGCCGCGGGGGTCCGCCACGCTGACATTCACCGTCGCCACGCCGGCGGACCCGTTGGACGAGTCGACGACCGTGTCGCTCGGGACGAGGAGCGTCGCGTTCCCCGTGGGGGCGTACTCCGCGCCTCCGCCACCGTAGCCGAACAAGGCGTTCGACGGACCCCCGATCCGCCAGGCCGCCCCGGCACCGGTCCGAACGACCTGGAGCGTCGGGTAGGCTCCGGTCCCACCGAACGTCTGGAAGTCGGAGCAGGTGGGGAGCGACCCGGCTCCCGAACACGCTCCGCTGGACGACGCGGTGGCGATCCAGGGATACGATGCCATGGCCGAGCTGGAGGTATTCCAGAATTCGGTTCCCGTCACCGTCGGGAGACCGACCGCCCCGACCGCGGGGCCGTCGTAACTGTCGCAGCCGGAAATCCCGGAAACCGGGGGGCAATTGGTCCAGCCGAACGCCACGTCGGTGGGGGTCGACCAGCCGCCGTCGGAGGAGTTGGAAACGTCGTAGCGGGGGAGGACCGGTAACCCCGTCGAGGTGTCGTTGCCATTGTATGACCAACCCACCGACTCCGTTGGGTTCGCGGTATCGTTCGCCCACACCGCGAGAGGAGTCGGGCCGCCGGCGGCCCCCCAGGCGGTGATCTGGATCCGGTCGCCCGGCGCGAACTGCCCGGTTCCGGAGGACGGCGGGAGGCCGCCTCCGAGGACGATGTTGTCCTCGCATAGTGGGGTGCCGCCGAGGGACGTGACCGCCGTCGCGTTCTGGCAGAGCGGGTCGCACGAACCGCTCGGTACGAGGTCGTCGACGGGTGCCCGGACCGTCCAGTTGGGCGACGGTGGAGTGATGGTGGGACTGTCCGGGGGAAACAGCTCGACCTGGAGGTACGACGCGCCATCGACCGCGCAGGGGGCTCCGGTGACCCAGAGGCCCACCCAGAAGTTCGCCAGTGCCGCGGCTGGATTCGTTCCCGATGGCGGTAAGGAAACGGAAAGGGAGAACCGGGTCCCGGAGCCGCTCGAGTTGGAGATCAGGTTCACGACGGGCTCGTCGAGCGCCCCATAGCACGGGGCGCCCCGGGGAATCGCGAGGCAGCCGACCATCGGAGCGGTGCCCGCGAGCCGGTGAGACGACTCCGGTCCGGCCCGGGCAACCCCCGAGATCAACTTCGCATGGGAACCGAGGGAGACCGTTCGGGCCGCCGCAACCGGTCCAACCGGGAGCGCGACGAGCAGAAGGAGGCCCACCAGCAGCAGGACGAACCCGACCGGACGTCGACGGGGGGCCATTCGGATTCCCAAGCGAGCGGCGGGATTTAACCTGCCGACCGCGGCGGACGACCGACCGACCGTTCGCCGAGAGAAAGGGTTGGGCAAGGTCGCGCGACGCGCGCTATTGCGCGGGTGGCCCGCCGTACGAGCCGCCCCCGTACGTCTCCGAACCGTCCGTCGGTGTCTCCGGTGCCGCCGCCGCTCCCTCTGGAGGTGCCGCTGCACCGCCGCCACCGCGGCGCCGCATCAGGAGAACCGCCGCGACCGCCGCCACGAGGACGACGACCACGATGATCCCGCCGACAAGGGCCAGGGAAATCCCTGAGGAGGTCGTAGGCGGCGGGGTGTTGTTCTGGCACGTGTTGGTGGTCGTACAGTTCTTCGCCGGGGGGGTCGCCACGAGCGTGACGATGACCGGGGCCGTGTCCTGGCCCGGCTTCACGAGGACGTTCGTCGTGAACGAGGTGTACCCCGTCGCCTTGACGGTCACGGTCCAATACGCGTCGCCGGTCACGTTGACCTTGAACGCTCCCGTGGCCGCGTTGATCCGCTCGGGGCCGCCGCCGGACTTGCTCAGGTTGATCACGCTGAGGGTCGCGACGCTCAGGGCCGCCGTGGGCCCGACGGACCCGATGACCGTTCCCTGGTTCGTCAGGTTGACCGCGACGACGGTGGTATGGCCGGGGATGACCGAGACGTTGATCAAGGAGGTGTTGTAGCCCGTGGCCGTCGCGCCGATGACGTGCTTCCCGCCGAGGGTCGACTGGTTGAACGTGGCTCCGGTTAGTCCTGAGATGGCGACCCCGTCCAGCGTCAAGGCGACGCCCGGGTACGTTCCCGACAAGGCACCCCGGATCCATCCGCCGCTCAGCACGATGTTGTCCGTCGTCGCCGCAACCGGGTTGACGGTCACAAAGTTGCTATAGGTCGTGACCCCGAACCCGCTCGCGTTGAGCCAGTAGGAGCCCCAGAACTCGCTCACGTTGTACACGCCGTTGCTCGTGTCGACCGCGATCGCCTGGCCGTCGACCAGGACCGTGGCGTTGAACGGCGAGACCACGCCCCGCAGCCACCCGTGGGTCTTCGCGAGGTTGACGTCGAAGGTCGTGGTCTGGCTCGGGGTCGTTCCGACGACCTGGTTTGTCAACGGCACGTACAGGTTCGACGCCGAGGCGTTCAGGTAGTACGACCTTCCGCTCGCGACCGAGTAGTTGTACCGGAGCGCCGTCGCATTGTAGCCGATCAGGGGGACGTTCGCTCCGTCGACGGTCAGCTTGTCAAACGTCGTATTGGGTGAGAAGAACCCGGCAAGGAACGACGCGGGCACATACACGAAGTTGACCACGAGCGAGCCGCCCCCGTTGTAGGTGAACGTCGTCACAGCGGTGGTGCTGTTGACGATCCCCGTGAAGTTGTGGAACGACCCCACCGTGGTGTTGGTGCTCGGCAGCCAGTTCGGCGCCGTCACCGTGTGGGACGTTCCGACGGCCAAGGGAATCCCGCCCGGCAAGAGAATCGGCTGGGCGATGCCGTTGGTCGTGACCGTCACCGTGACGTTCGTCGGCGCGGTCGTCAGCGAGACCGGTTCGACGAGCGTCACCATCGCCGAGGTGTTGAACGCGCCCGTGCAGTCGTTCGCCCGGCAGTCCATCCAGGTGACGAACGTACCGGCATTGGTCGCTGTACTCCCGGTGTAGTCCCCAATGGTGGAGAGGGTGTTCGGCAGAACGCTGTTCGCCGTGCTGACCGGCGCCACCGTCGACCAGACCGAGCCACCGTTGGTCGAGTAGACGGCATACATGTTCAAGTCGCCGTTCGATTTGGTCTCCCCGTAGAACGTGACCCAAATCGTCCCGCCCGGCGAGACCGAGACGGTCGGCTCGAAGTACGTGACCGCGCGCGTGGCGGGGGTCAGGTACGACGTTCCGGTCCAGCCGATTCCGCCGGAGGTATGCTCCTGGAAGGCAATCGACGGGAAGTTTTGGAACGCGTTGCCCGGGGTCCGATTGTCGGCCCAGACAACATACTCGCTGCCTGCGTGCGGCGAAGTCGACGTGGCGTCAATCGTGAAGCTTGGGCGAGTTGGATGTAGCGCCGGGTACGGCTCGTCCGTAATGGCGAACGAATCCGGTCCCGCCGAGCCTCCCCAGAGCGCGTTCACGTTCCCGGTCGCGCTGGTCGTCGCCGGGGTCGACCAAGTCGACCCGTTGTCGGACGACGTGGTGGTGAACCAGCTGCCGGTGAACGCGTGCGTAGTGGTATCGAAGGTCGCGTTCGAGATGTCCATGTAGAGGATGGTGTCGACGTACTTCGGCGAGGGACCAATCGCAACCTGAGGGTTGTACCCCTCGCTGCTGGAGACGTTCACCGGATTCGACCAGGAGACTCCGCCGTTCGCGGAGACCGACGTCTGGACTTGCCCGAAGACCACACCTTGGCAGGTCGTGCTGTTCTGGATGAAGTGGAGTTCAAACATCTCCCAGGTCGCGATTGCGACATCGGTGACTGGGTTGACGGCGACCGACGGCGAGTACGGGATGAAGTAGTTGTACAATCCCGCTTGGAGCGCCCCCACGCACGCCCCGACCGGGGTGACCCAGTGGAAGAACTGGGCCTGCGCGAGTACCGTGGTGTTCGTCCAGGTCGTGCCGCCGTCCGTCGATCGGGCGATGGCAATCCCGGATGGGTCCAGTTGGGTGCCGTTCGTGGTGCAGGTTCCGCTGAGCCAGCAGCCTGGCATGAACTGGGTCGCGAGGAAGGTCGTCCCGTCGTTCGCCGACGCGACCGAGGGGGAAGCGTAGGCCGGCGGGAAGCCCGTGATTGGCAGGTACATGCCCGGGACCGAGCCGTTCAGCGGGCTCAGCTTGTTCGTCCAGCTGGTGTTCTGCGGGATCCAGTTCGGGGTCCACGTCGCGCCCCCGTCCTTGGAGCGCTCCGTCTCGACGAACCCGTGTTGGTAGAACGCGGCGGAGACCGACTGCGTGTTGCAGAACGCGCCGCCGGAAGCGTTGTAGAGCAGGTAGTACGAGCTGAGACCGGCGAGGAGGGTCGAGTTCGTGCCGTTGACGTTCGTGACGGTCGTCGTCGTCGAGCAGGGGGCGTTGAGGTAGGTGTTACCGGAAAGGGCTCCGGCCACTGGGGCGTCACGGGTTCCCGCGGAAAGGGATCCCGCCGGGGGCAGCACGCCGGGCGCGAGGACTCCGACGTGACCGGACTGCGCCAGCGCACGAAGGGAGTTCGGTGAGTGGGCGGCGTCGATAGTGAACCGCTCCATGGAAGGGGCCACCGATGAGAGCGCCGCCATCGCCGCGCCCGGGGGAAGATGGATCGAGGTTCCGGTCGGGGTCCCGGCGACGCCAGGGAAGGCGCCCGAGCTCGCCAAGGCGGGGAGCGGCAGGGCCATCAGGAGCGCAATCGCCACAGCCCCGAGGGCCGCGAATCGGATCGCACGGAAAGGTCGGGGGGTCGTTCGAATCGAGGGGGTCGCACCGTCGGTCATGGGGGTTGTTGCCATCGTTGGTTCTCGGTATTTGAGGCTTGTCATGCGTGAGGTTCGGAGGGAGAAGCCGGGGCTCCGGTGCCGTCCGGACCGGCGGGGGAATAGACTTCGTCGGATTGGCCGGCCTCCGTCGTCGCGGCTGCCGGGGGCCGCCGTCGCCAATAGGCGACCGCGAGAAGCGCGGCGACCACGACCGCCACCACGACCAGAACGAGGACGGTCGAGGTGGGAATCGCGAGGCTCGAGGTCGGGGAGCCCGCGATGACCTGGATGGTCTGGTTGCTGGTCGCGTTCCGGTCGTACGGGTCGTGGACGACGACCGAGAGGGCGTAGGTGCCCGGCTGCGAATAGGTGTGGGAGGTGAAGTTCGCCGGGGTCGTCGCGTTGGACCCGTCGCCGAACGTCCAGGTGTAGTTGTAGGTGTACGGCGGCACGAGCACACCGACGGTCGCGGCCAGGGCGACCGCATCCCCCGCGAAGGAGCTCAGCGGTGCGTAGAGTGTGACGGTCGGGGGGACCGGGAGGTAGCTCACGTTGAGCGTCCCATTTCCGTTGACGGTGACGTTCGAGCCGATGAGGACGAGGTTCCCCTCCGTACTGTACCCAGTCAGCCGGTTACCGAGGCACGGGGCGGCGCGGAGGGGATACGTTCCGAAGGGGAGCGTGACGTTCGTCCCGTTCGTCTCGGAGATCGAGTCCACGTAGACCGAGCCGCAACTCGCCGGCTTGATGTGGACCACGACCACGTACGGGGTCGGCGCGAAGTTCGCCGTGAGGATCGCCTCGCCGGCGAGGTAGAGGGTGCCGTTGACGACGGTGGCCCCAACGGTATCGCTCCAGCCGACGAACGAGTAGTGCGCGCAGGGGACCGGGGTCACCGAATACGGGTAATCTTCCGTCAGGATTGCGGTCGCGTTCGAGGCGTAGGAGATGCCGTTGACCGTGACCGACCCGCAGTACGACGGGGTCGTCTGGATCGCCACCGGCGCGATCGGGCGGAACACCGCGACGATCGACCCGCTCGCGTTGATGTAGGCGATCCCGTTCGCGATCGTAAGACCTGGCGAGACGATCCAGCGGACGAACCCATAGTTCGGGCACGCGTTCGCCTGGATCGGACCCGTCGCGTTGGGCGGAACACTCGTGTAGTTCGTGTTCGACCAGACCCCGCCGCCGAAGGAGATCGTCCCGCAGTTCCCGGGGTCGGTCTGGAACTCGAGGAACTGCGAGGAACTTCCGAACAGCCAGTTCCCGAGGACGCTCCCCGAGGAATTGACCGTCAGCACGTCGCCGAAGAGCGTCAGCCCGGGGGTGACGGTCACGCTGAAGGCGTAGTACCCGACGCACGGGTTCTGGGTGACGGTGTGGGTCGAGTTGTTCGCGACGATGAGGACGGTATTGTTGCCGTAGCGGACCCCATCGAACGTGACCGAGCACACCTGCGGGAACGTGAGGAGCGTCACCTCGGTGAGCACGAAGTTCGACTCGGTGATCGAGCCGCTCGACGACACCGTGAGGTTGGTGCCCGACAGGGAGGCGCCACCGGTCGTCTCGAACGCCTGGAACCCGAAGTGGGCGCACGGGAGCGGGCCGACGGGATACGTGGTCGAGTTCACGGTCAGGGATTCGCCACCGGTGTAGCCGGCGCCGCGGTAGAGGACCCCGCCGCAGGCGGAGGGGACGGTGAAGAACTGGAGCGTGCTGCCGACCAGCGACGGCACGAAGTTGGCGGTCAGCGTCCCGTTCCCGCCCGGAACGAACGCGTGGCCCAGGACCGTGAAGTTCGCGGAGAACGTCCAACCCGCGAAGCTTTGCCCGGAGCAGCCGCTGGGGAACGAAAGGTTCGCCACCAGCCCGTACTTCAGGCTCGCCACGGAACTGAACCCCTGGCCGTACGTCTGGTTGTTGATCACGACGGTGCCGCACGGGGTCGTCGGCGCGGTCGCGAACGTCACCGTGACGTTCGGCCGGACGTACACCCAGTCGGCGGTGACCGTTCCCGCCCGGGTGACGGTCAATTGCGTGCTGTCGTTGTTCGCCGGTACGGCCCTGAGGCCCGGTGAGGTCAGCCACTTGGAGAACGCGTACGCGTAGCACGAGGTCGAGCTCACGGGGTACGTCCCTGGGTTGAGGGAGAGAACCGTGCCGTTGCTCACGACGGTCCCGTTCACGGTGGCGTCGGTGCACGACGGTGGGTAGGTATCCACCGTGAGGGAGAAGAGGGGGAGCGGACCCCGGAACACGGTGAGGCCTCCCGTCGAGGCGGTCATCGAGGCGTTGTTCGTGACCACGATGGTGTAGTTGATCCACCCGTTGGGGCCGGTCGGGATGGTGGCGTTGTACGTTCCGCGCTGGGGGTTGCCGCTGATCAGTCCCATCGGGAGGACGACCGGAGTTCCCGAGTTGAGCGTATAGACGACCTGCGCCGAGAGAACGACGCCCAGGTCGGAAACCTTGACCGAGACGTTCAGGGGGAGGGTCGGGCGGAGGTACCCGCCCTGGCTGTTGTTGGTGACCTTCTCGAGGAACAACGGAACGATGTCGTGCTGGATCGGGCCGGTCTGGAAGTATTGGGTGTACTCGCCACCCATGTCGTTGACCGTCCAGGGGAACTCGTCCCCGAAGTTGAGGAGCGAGCCGTTCCAGCTGAAGAACGGATAAAATCCGGTCCCGCCAAACGTGTTGTAATTGTTGCACGACGACACGGCCACGACGGCGCTCGCGCTGCACTCCCCGGAGGAGGACATCGGGGCGAAGTACTGGTAATCGCCGCCGTACCCTGCGCTCGCGTTGACCCAGTACTCCGGGCTGCCGAACTGGACGGGGTTGCCCCCATCCCACGAGGTCTGGTTGTACGTGTCGCAGGGGGCAAACGGCGGTTGGCTGTCCGGGCAGAGGTCCCAGCCGATCCCGACGCCGAACGGATACGACCAGTTGAGGAAGCAGAGGTCGTTGCAGGCGCTGTTGTAGTAGGGCTCGTACGTGAGCCCGCCGGTCGTCGTATTGTTCAGTTGGAACCCGAAGTCCCCGGCGAGGTTCGTCGAGTCGTTCGCCCAGACGGTCATCCCGGTGGACGCACCGATCTTGCCGTCGAAGGTGACGTTGAACCAGCTGCCCCCCTGGAGCCCCGAGGGTCCAATGAGCCCCGCGCCGGATTTGATCATGTTCTGCATGCACCAGACGCTGAAGTTCCAGTCGAAGAGCATCGAACTCGTGCAGTTTCCGCCTGCCGTGCCATTGTGCATCGCCCAGACGGCGGCGGAGACGCCCCAGGTGACGGTCGTGTTCGTGCCGGCCGAGGTCGGGGTGAAGATCACTTGCGCGTACGACTGCCGGAACATCGAGCCCGGGTCCCCCGCGACCACCATCCCGAGGAAGACGTCCGTGTACTCGAAGGGCTGGCCGGGCGACCCATTCGCCGGCAGGTAGATCGACTCTTTCCACCGCTGGCCCGAGCCGGGCGCGTTCGAGGAGAAGGTCCCGTGGATCGTGTCCTGGTCGACGGGAGGGGCGCAGGGCTGCCCCGATTGGAGCGGCGTCGGGGGGAGGAATCCGTCCGCAGCCCCGTAGGCCAGGGGGGGCATGGGGCACATGAAGACCGCCGGGTGCGCCGACGGCTGGATCGCCGAGGCGTGAGGGGCCGAGGGAATCGAGGCGCGCGACGTGCCGCTAGCCGACCATTGCCCCGGTAGGGCGAGCAGAAGACAGACCGCGACGATGGCGAGGACGACCCACCGGGGGCGGAGCTTCCTCGGAATCATGGGGCGGTTTTCGGAACGGCGCCACTAAGTATAAGCTCGGCGTTCGAAGGCTCAGCGCCCCGGACCCTCAGCGACGTCGTCGTCCCCGGGCCGGTAGATTTCAAAGCTCGGAGCGCTCGTGATTGAGCCCTTGTCGTCCCCCGAGGGGGGCGGTCTTCGGACCGGGTGGGCGATCGCCTCCCGGGCATCGTAGGCGAAGCCGAATCCGACCGCCACGATGATCCCCCCGACGATCGCGACGGCGACCGCGATCCACGAGCCATACCGGACGTGGACCCAGACCGGCTGGTAGACGCCAAGGACGAAGATGAGGAGCCCGACGATGCCGATGCCGGCCCACGTGGTGAGGTCGAGACGCCCACGGACCTCCTCGGTGTCGGCCACGGTGTCCACCGAACGGCCTTAGCCCCGGCGGGGACCGACGGCGGCAGGGGGAGTCGGGCGGCCCAACTCATCGTCCGTCCGGCTCCCCCCTCGCGTCTATCCCCGCGTTCCGTACGACCGGATGAACTCCTCGGCCCAGGCGAGGGTCTCCGGAGTGATCGACGACTTGGTCTTGTTGACCGCCTCGAGGATGTTGTCCATCCGGACACCGATGATCTTCCCTCCGGTTGGCTCCATCTTCGCACCGGGGGTGCCGGCGGCCACGCCGCTCCCCATGTGGGCGGCAGGCGCCGTGCCGGCCTGGAAGAGCCCGAATCCGCCACCGCGGGTCTGGGCCTCCTTGGTCTCGGTGACGAGCTGCTCCCGCAGGGCGATCAGCTTCGCATCATCGACGACGCTCGCGATGTCGGCTCCGGAGAACCCGTCGGTCATACCGGCGAGCTTGCCGAAGTCCACGGCGCCCTCGGACGGGACCCCCTTCAGGTGGATCCGGAAGATGTCCTGCCGGGCGGCGAGGTCGGGGGGCGGCACGTAGAAGATCTTGTCGAACCGGCCCGGTCGCAAGAGCGCCGGGTCGAGCGTCTGGGGACGGTTCGTCGTCGCGATGATGATGACCTTGTCCTTCGGGCGCAGGCCATCCATCTCCGTCAGGAACTGGCTGACCGCCCGCGAGACCTCCGGCGTCTTCATCGAGTCCTTGCTCGCCAACGCATCGATCTCGTCGAAGAAGACGATCGACGGCGCGTTCTCACGAGCCCGGTACAGGACGTCCCGGACGGCCGCCTCCGACTGGCCGGCCAGGGCGCTGACGAGCTCGGGGCCGTTGACGATCTGCATCGGCACGTTGAGCTCGTTCGCGGCCGCGCGCATGATGTGGGTCTTGCCGCATCCCGGCGGGCCGAACAGGAGGATCCCCCGTCCGGTCTTGATCTTGTAGCTCTCCATGAGCTCCGGGCGGGTCAGGGGCAACTCGACGTACTCCCGGATGGCCTGCTTGACTTCGGCGAGACCGCCGACGTCGTCCCATCGGACGATGATCTTCCGCTCCGTCCGCTGGACCTGGTGCATCTTCCGCTCGTAGTCGAGCTTCATGACCTCGTAGTCGGAGATCATCCGCAGGCTGATCGACGGCTTGATCCTCGGGAGGACCTGGCGGAAGTCGTCCATCGCGATGGGGCTGCGCACGCCGGTCATCATCTCGCGCCGGACGGCGATCGTCGCGCCTTCCCGGACGAGGTTCGCAAGGTCGGCGCCGCTGTACCGCTCGGTCTTCTTCGCGATCTCCGCGAGGTCGATGTCCTGCGCGACCGGTCGTCCGACGAGGTGGACGTGGACGATCTCCATCCGCTCGTTGAAGTCGGGCGGCGGGACGTAGATGATCTTGTCGAGGCGGCCCGGGCGCATGAGCGCCGGGTCGATCAGGTCGGGCTTGTTCGTAGAGCCGACGACGATGACGCCCGCCGACTTGTCGATGCCGTCCATCTCCGACAGGAGGATCGACAGCAGACGCGGGGTGACATCGTCCGCCGTGTACATGTCGCGGCGCTTCGCCACCGAGTCGATCTCATCCATGAACAGGATGCACGGCGCCCGCTCCCGCGCGGTCCGCAACAGCTCGGCGACCCGGTTCTCCGACTCGCCGTACCACTTGCTCATCAGATCCGAGCACTTGATCGAGATCATCTCGACGCCGAGCTCGCTCGCGAGCGCCTTCATCAACATCGTCTTGCCGCACCCCGGGGGTCCGAACAGAAGGATCCCCTTCGGTGGCTCGAGCTTGAAGCGGGTCGTGACGTCCTTCCGCATCAGCGGGATGATCATCGATTCCTTGATGTCGGCCTTGACGTCGTGAAGGCCGCCGACCATCTCGAACGTCGTCTTCTGGAGCCCCTTCATCTCGGCGACCCGCGTTCCGACGCCGGTCCCACCGAGACGGCTCGTGAAGTACGCCTCGAAGGCGTCCCGGATGACGAGCGAGCCGGCCGCGGCCGTGACCATCGCGGGGACGAACAGGAGGACGACGACGTCCCACCAGCCGACGTAGTTGAACGCCCAGAACGCCCCGAACGTGACGGCGGCAAGAACCCCGCCCGACGCGACCGAGTACTGGAGCAGCCGCTCCGGAGTCTGGTGCTCCCGTTCCTTCAGCGCCCAGGTGACGAGCCACGCGGCCACGCACCAGGCACCGATCTCCACGATCGGGATCGCGATGAGGCCGAACCCCTGGCCCCCGAGCGAGAGGACCTGGAGGTTCGGGTCCAGCATGTTGGCATACGCGGCCCCGACCGCGTTGAACGTGAAGTACGGGAACGGTAGGGTCGGTTGCAACGCGGCGGCGTGTCCCGCAATCAGGCTCGGGGTGCCGTTGGCTCCCGGTCCGGCGAGGTACCCGAGGATCGGCAGGTTGCCGAGCGTGACGAACAGCGCGATCAGGAGACCGCCCGCGACCGCGACCGCGAGACCGATGTACAGCGAGAAGATCATCGCGAGGAACACCGGGACCACGAACGACAGACCCAGTGGCGCGAGGAACAGCGTCAGGAACGCACCGATCCCGAACCGCCAGTCGATCAGCGAGGCGAACAGGACCGGGATCGCCGCAAACAGGAAGATCAGTCCGAGTGTCCCGGACTGGTACCCGACTTCCGGTGCCACCAAGAGGATCAGGACGAGCAGCGACAGCTGCGGGAACCTCCAGGCGAGGAACCCGATCCCGCCGGCGATTAGGAGGACGATTGGCCACGGATAGAAGGGGAGGAAGAATCCGCCGAGCAACGCCACCGTGGCCATCAGGATCGCGGTGAGGTGCTTCGGGTCCTTCGTCTGCCGGATGAACCAACGCTCGATCTTCGGTGCGCCGTTCAGCACGAGGGCGAGAGCCAGGAGGACGACGCCGATCGCGGCGAGGAAGATGAACAGGTCGTCGTACAGGATCGCGGGCGGTCCGTACTGGATGTACTGCTGACCGATGGCGACCGCCTGGGCCCCGCCGAGGCCACTCTGGATCGCATGGTTTGTCGCATCGGCGGCCCCGTCGAGTGTCAGGTAGCCGTTCGTGCCGTACGGCCCACCCGGGAGCTGTTGCCGGACGATGGTGAACGTCAGAACGACCGGCGTTCCGCCGCTGACCCAATTGAGGTGGCCGCTGAACGTCGCGAATAGGCTGTTCGCGAGCGTCGTCTCCGAACTTCGTTGGCTCGAGGGAAGACCCGCGATCGAGGCGAACGTGAGGACCGTAGTCCCCGTGGTCGAATTGTAGGCGACGGACCGGACGTTGTCCTTGATGACAACGGTCTGTCCCGCGGTGTACCCGCCACCGGTCAACGCGACGAAATTGACCGCCTTGTTGCTCGACTGGATGGCGTGGGAGTTCTGGAGGAACTGGCTCGCCGTTTCGGCGTGGACGACGTACGGGTAGAATCCGACAAACAGCCCGACGCCGGTCCCGAGGAGGATGATCCCGACGATGATCAGGACCCACCAGGTCCGT
>JAKIVT010000033.1 GCA_022750415.1 Thermoplasmata archaeon | reverse complement strand
TTCACCTGGAGCAAGGTCGAGTTGAAGGCGGCCCTCCCTCCCGATGACCTGCGGCTCGTCAGTCGCGCGTTCGGCATCGGCACCGACGGGCGAATGCCCCACGACCCCGACCGGAACGTGTTGTTCCGCTCGATGACCGACGCGGAGATCGCGGCGGACACCAAGTCGACCGAGACCGCCGTTCGGAAGGCGCTCGACGGAGCACTCCGAGCGCTCGCCGAGGCGAGGGGCCGCCGCGCCCCGCCGCTGGTCGACCGAACCCCATACGCCGACATCAACGGCCTCTTCCTCCGGGCGTTCGCGCGCGCCGCTCGACACTTGAGCGAGCCCTCGTGGCTGTCGACCGCCCGCCGGGCGGCCGACCGATTCTTCCGCGAAGGATACGCGAGCGAGGTCGGGGTTACGCACCGCCTGGGGGGCGCGAATGCTTCCGGCCACGGCCTTCTCGCCGACCAAACGCTCATGGCGCTCGGCCTCACCGAACTGGCGGGAGTCACGCTCGAACCGAAGTACGTGGAGGCCGCCCGGGCGCTCCTCGACCTGGTCGACCGGGAATTCTCGACCGATCTGGGACTCTACCGGGACGTGGCCCCACGGCTGTACGACGGCCCGAACATCGGGGGAGTGGACGCGCCGGCCTACCCGCTCGAAGACACCCCGAACCTCTCCCCGAACGCGGCGGCGGCGATCGCCCTCTTCCGGCTCGCCTCCCTGACCGGAGACGAAACGCTCCGGGAGCGTTCGGTGCGGCTCACGGCGGCCATGGCCGCCCGCCTCGGGCCGGCCGGGCTGTTCGCGGGCGGAGCGGCGTTCGCGGCGGGCGCCCTGGAGGTCGCCCCGGCCCGGGTCGTCATCGAGGGAAAGGGTCCGGACGCCGACGCGCTCGCCCGCACGGCCCAACGGACGTACCACCCGAACCTGTGGGTCTTCCGCGGAGCGCCACCGCCGCCGTTCTCCCTCCCAGACGAGCTGGGGTTCGGGCGGAGTGGGAGCCGGGCGTTGATCTGCTTCGGAACGCGATGTCTCGCCCCGATCACCGAGCCCGCGGCGCTCGCCGAGGCGATCCGCTCCGGCGGGCGGGGCCCGGTGTGACGATCGGACCGACATCGGTGCCGTCGAGCAAGTAGGCCCTGGGGAGCCCCTCCCCGAGGAATCGCAGGAACAGGAACGAACGGCCCCGACGGGGCTTCTGCCGGTTCAGGGCCTCTCGACCGGCGAGGGGATGGAATGCCGGGAGCACAACGATCTCCTTCGCCGAGAATCGTCGTGCCGGCGCTCCTCGACGCCGTGCGGGGAACTCGGCTCGGACCCAGCACGGGAGCTTGCCGGACGGGCTTTCGCCGGACGGGGCGAATCGGTAACCGGGATGGAGGTGGCCCGCGACGAGCCGCTCGCTCGCGAGGACTTCGGCCGACGGCCAACGGTGACCGTGGAACACGCCGACGCCGTCCCGCACCATCCCGTCCGCCGGGTGGACCGTCACCTCGCGCGGAAGGTACGGGACGAGTCCGACGTCGTGGTTGCCGAGGACGACCTCCACGGCGAACCCTTCCGAGAGAAGGCGGGAAAAAAAGTCGAACACCACCGGACGGAGCGGCTTCGGGGTTCCGACGATCGGGTGCTTGACATCCCCGGCGATGACGATCCGCTCCGCCCCACTTCTCCGGGCGATCTCGATGAGCGACTCGACGAGCCGCGCCGGCGCGGCCTCCGGTGGACCCGGGAGCGAACGGGCCCCTTCGGCGAGTCCCAGGTGGAGGTCCGCGATGGCGAGCCAAGGACGCTTGGGCCGGGCAGGGCGGACCAAGAGGGCCGCGGCGCCGGGGACGGGACGGACCTCCGCGCTGGCCATGCGCGAGAAACCGCCGCCGAGCCAAGTCGATTTCGTCGGCCCGGCTCCCGGCCGGACACCTCCCCCCGCGTGCAGGCCGCTCTCCGAGCGCCGACGTCGAAGCCGGACCCCCTGTTTTTATATACAAGCGTCGGGCAATACGACTCGTCGGCCCTCGAGGAGGGGCCTGCCCATGCCAACCGGAGGACCGAGGGACCAATCGATCGACCGGGTCCGTCACCTGCTCGAAAGTGCAGGGTTCTTCGTTTCCGACGCCCACCACATCCGACCGACGACGTTCGACCTGATGGCCCGTCGCGATTCGGACCTGCTCATCGTCAAGATTCTCAAGAACATCGATGCGCTCGACCCCGAGGAAGCGCGGCGGATCGCCGAGCTCGGTCGGCTGTTCCCCGCCCGAGTGCTCGTCATCGGCCAGACGTCGGGGGCCAACGACCTCGAAACCGGCGTGGTCTACAGCCGGTACGGGATCCCGATCGTCGTCGAGGAGAGCCTCCGGGAGTACCTGCAGAAGGGGATTCCCCCCTTCCTCTTCTCCGGCCCCGGCGGCATCTTCGCCCGGGTCGATGGGGTCCGACTCCGCGAACTTCGTGAGGAACGGCGGATCAGCCTCGGGGCGCTCGCGAGCGTGGCCGGGGTCTCGCGCCGCACCATTCAACTGTACGAGGACGGCGCCGGGGCGGAGGTCGAGATCATCGAACGCCTCGAGCGGTACCTCGCCGAGCCGATCGCACGACCGCTCGACCTGTTCGCCGACGAACGACCGGCCGAGCCCGCCGCCGGGTCCCACCCCAAGGACGGTGACGCGCCCGCAACACCCCGGCGACGGAGGACGACCGGCGACGCGTTGCGCGACGGAGTACTCCGCCAACTCGACGGAATGGGCTGGGAAGTCACGGTGACGATCCGCTGCCCGTTCGACTCCCTCTCCCACGGGGACACCCGCGGGGAGGACCGGACGCTGCTCACCTCGGTCGGCACCCTCCGAACCGCCCACAACCGAGCCGACCTGCTGCTGCAACTGGCCCGCGTTGCGGAAGGGCACGCGATGTTCATCGTCCGCGAGGCGACCGGTCGGCGCGACGTCGAGGGACTTCCGATCCTCTCCGTCCGCGAGCTCCAACGGCATCGCGACCGGGACGAACTGCTCGACGCCATCGAAGAGCGGGGCGCCGGGTGATCGAGCGAGCCCTCGGGAGTCTGACGGTCCTCGGCGCGGTCCGGGGGCTGGTCTCCGAGGGCGATCGCGTTCGGGACCGGCTCGGGACGCTTCGGCCGGCCGCCGTGGGCGTCGCCATCTCGGCCGACGAGATGCGGGGACTTCGCGACTATTTCGTGGGCGGCGGCGCCGAACCGGTCGTGCCGCTCGCCACCACCGAAGCCGCCGAAGTCCGCGCCCTCGCCCGGTACGGGGAGGTCTCCGTCCCCAACCCGTCGGTGTTGGAGGCGATCCGGTGGTCGGACTCCGCGCAGGTGCCGGTGGAGCCGCTCGACCCGTCCGACGACCGGTACGCCTCGATGTTCGCCAATTCGATTGGGTACTTCGAGCTCGTGCGTCGCACGCTCCGGGAACGCCGGCTGGTCAAGCGCGCCCCGGAGGCCGCCAACGCCGACGAATTTGTCCGCACCTGGAGCGATACGATCGAACACGGCGCCGGGTCGCGCCGGTTGCGCCTGCGCCGGGACGAGGCCGTCGTGGAAGCCGCCACTCCGCTTCGGGCCCGGTACCACCCGCTGGTCGTTCTCGTGGACCGCGAACGCTTCGACGGGATCGTTGCGGGGTTCGACGGCTCGGGAACTCTCGTCCGGACGGGGGACGGAAGGTCCGGGGGGGCGAGCCATTAAGACCACCCTCGCGCCCGAGGGGGTTGACAGGTCCGGAACGATGGCCTCACTCGGGTCCGGGTTTCGGGACAGTCGACCCTACGCCGTTGTCGACGTCGGTTCCAACACGGCCCGATTGGCGGTATTCGAGGTGACGAGCGCGGGCGGGCTCCGCGCCGCGTTCGAGTCGAAGGAGGTCCCCCGCCTGGGGGAAGGGGTCGGGGAGGACCGGTCCTTGTCCGACGCGGCCGTACGGCGCGGCATCGACTCCCTCGCGCGATTTCGTCGACGCCTGGCGGCGGCCGGCGACCCTCCGGCGATCGCGGTCGCCACGAGTGCGGTCCGGGACGCGCCGAACGGGGCGGAGTTCGTCGCGCGCGTGCGCGCCACGACCGGATTCAATCTCCGGATTCTCTCCGGCGAAGAGGAGGCCCGGTACGCGTACCTCGGGGTCGCCGGCGCCTGGGACCTTCGCTCCGATACCATCGTCGACTTGGGCGGCGGCTCGCTCCAGGCAGTCCGCACGAAGGGCGGCGTGGTCGATGCGGCCGGCAGCGCCCCCCTGGGCGCGCTGCGGCTCACGCAGGCATTCCTCGAGCACGACCCTCCGAAGCGGCGGGAGCTCGAGAAGCTCCGCGTCCACGTTCGCGATCAGATGCGCCGGTTGCCCGGCACGAGTTCGGTCCGCGGCCGGCTGTTCGGCGTCGGCGGGACGATCCGGTGCGCGGCGCGGGTCTCGGTCGACCTGTCCGACTATCCCCTCGAACGCGTCCACGGCTACCCGCTCACCCGGCGGGGACTCGCGCGCGTTTCGCGACTCTTGCTGCCCCTCGACGCGGACGAACGCCGTCGAATCCCTGGGGTGGGCGGCCACCGGTCCGACGTCATCGTCGCCGGTCTCGTGGTCGTCGACGAACTCATGCGCCGCAGCGGGGCCGACGAGCTGGTGGTGAGCGCCACCGGGATTCGGGAAGGGATCGCGATCGAGCACGCCGGGGTCCGCGTACCGGCGCCCGCCGAGACGCTCGCCTGGAGGTCCGTGACGGCCGAGGCCGGTGCGCTCGGACTCTCGCTCCCCCATGGCGAGGCAGTCCGGGCCGTCGCGCTCGAACTGTTCGAGGCGCTCGCCCCCCGGTTCGCCTGGGGACCGAGCGAACGGCTCGTGCTGAGCGTCGGGGCGTGGATGCACGACGTGGGATGGACGATCGACCCCTGGCGGCATGCGAAGCACTCGGCCTACGTCCTCCGCCACGCCGCGATCCACGGAATGACGCACCGCGAGGTCGCCTTGGCGAGCATCGTCGCGTATCTGCACGAGGGCGACCCGTTCCCCCCCCAGTGGAACGAAACGTTCCGGGCGATCCTCGACGACGAAGACCTCGAAACTGCCCGGCGCCTCGGGGCCCTCGTCTTCTTCGCGGAGGCCCTCGATGGGGCTCGTCCGGGGATCTGGATTCCCCGCGGAACCGACCGGCTCGTGCTCAAGCCCGAGAGCGGCCGAGGAGCGCGCCCGTCGGACCGGACGGTCCAGCGCCTCCGCAAGCCGACACGGCGTGCCCTCGGGCTGGAGGTGGAACTCGATGGCCGCTAGCATCCTTCCGACGCTCCAGCCGCCCCGCGCCGGCGTTGGGCCGACCCGATTCGCCGGGCGACTGATCATCTTCGAGGGGCTGGACGGCTCCGGCAAATCCACCCAAGCCCGGCTCCTGGTGAAGTGGCTCCAGGCTCGGGGCTACCGGGTGTTCTTCACCGAGTGGAACTCCTCGGAGCTGATCAGCGCCACGATCCGGCGCGGCAAGAAGAAGAACCTCCTCACCCCGACGACGTTCTCGCTCCTCCACGCCACCGACTTCGCCGACCGTCTCGAGCAGCACATCCTGCCACCCCTGCGCGCGGGGTACGTCGTCGTCTGCGACCGGTACGCGTACACCGCGTTCGTGCGCGACGCGGCGCGCGGCTGCGACCCCGACTGGGTCCGGAGCCTCTACGGATTCGCCCCCACGCCGGACAAGGTGTTCTATTTCCGGGTTCCGGTCGCGACGTCCCTTGCCCGCAAGATCGCGAGCCGCCAGAAGATCTCCTACTACGAAGCCGGCATGGACCTCGGCCTCGCCGACGACGTGATCGCGAGCTACGAGAAGTTCCAGTCCCGGCTGAAGCGCGAGTACGAGCGATTGGTCACCGTCGACAAGTTCGTCGTCATCGACGCGGACCGACCGGTCGAGACGGTCCTCAATCAGGTGCGCCGCGAGGTCCGACCACTGCTGACCGGGTTCCCCAAGGCGGAGTCCCTTGTCCATGCCGAGGAGTAAGACCTACGGGACGCCCCTCCCGGGGATGCCTCGGGAGACGCTCCACGGAAAGCTGATCGTCCTCGAAGGCGCCGACGGCTCGGGGCGAACGACCGAGGTCGAGCTCCTCAAGGAGTGGTTGGAGGTCGAGGGCCACCCCGTCGTCGACACCGGGCTGCGTCGCTCGAGCCTCTTGAGCCAGGAGATCGAAGAGGCGAAGAAGGGGAACACGCTCAGCGCGACGACTCTGGCGCTCCTCTACTCCGCGGACTTTGCGGACCAGCTGGAGAACAAGATCATCCCGTCACTCGCGGCGGGGAGCACCGTCCTCGCCGACCGGTACATCTACACCCTGATGGCCCGCGCGATCGTCCGGGGGGCGAGCCGCGCCTGGGCCGAGAAGCTGTACGGCTTCGCCCTCATCCCCGACCTGACGATCTTCCTCGACGCGAAGACCGACATCCTCCTCCACCGGGCCATCGCCAAGTACGGGAGCCTCGACTACTGGGAGAGCGGGATGGACCTCTGTTTGTCGCGCGACCGGTTCGAGAGCTTCTACCGGTACCAGTCGCTCCTCCGCGAAGAGTTCGGGTTCATGGAGACCCGCTACGGATTCCACCGGGTGGATGCCAACCGGCCGCCGGCGGCGGTCCACCGCGAGACGCGGGACCTGGTCGCGCCGCTGTTCCGCCGGAGCGGCCGCCGTACCTAGCGGCCGTCGCCGAGCTGGGAAAGGGCGCGGCGGTCGAGCCGCCAGTCGAGGGTCGCCGCACCGGCCCGGATCGCCTTTGGAAACGTAAGCGCGGCGGCGCCGGCCCGGGCCAGTCGGGTCACGGAGACCGCTTCGCCGGTGAGGGCGAGCCCGATGAGCTCCCCGAGTTGCGGTTCGTGTCCGACGAGGATGACGGTCTCGCCGGGAGTATGGTGCTGGGCGAGCCGCTCGAGGAGTCCGGCCGCGGGAGCGCCCGGCTCGAGGGCCTGCCATTCCGCCGGGAGGGGAGCGGAGTCGAGCGCGTCCCGGAGGAGGAGGGCGGTGGAGCGGGCCCGGGTCGCCGCGCTGGTCACGATCGTGCGGGCGCCGGGTTCCAACCGCGCGATCCCCTTGGCGGCTTCGCGCGTCGAGCGGCGTCCGTCCTTCGAGAGCGGGCGACGGTCGTCGTTCGGCCATCGTGACGGATCGCGGGATTCGGCGGGCCCGTGGCGGACGACGACGAGGCGCATGCGCGTTCAGTCGTCCGAATCGAGGATCTTCTCGATCTTGGTCCGGGCGGCCCGGCGGAACTCGTCAAGCGACCCCTCGTTGCTGAGCATCCCGTCGGCGAGGGCGAAGGCGCTGCCGATCCCCCACTTGAGCTCGCGCCGGTCCCGGTCGAAGAACTCCTGCAGATTGGCTCCGTCATCGCCGCGGCCCCTCTGCATGAGCCGGTCGTACCGACTTTCCGGCGAAGCGAAGATGCCGAGGACGAAGAGGTCGCCGAAGTTGTGGCGGAAGATCCCGACCTCGCTGTCGGACCGGCACCCGTCGACGAGCATCCGGGTCTCGATCAGCTTGGGGACGGCGCGCTGGGCCCAGATCCCGGGCCCGTGCTTCTCCCGTTCCTCGTTCGCGATCCGGGAGACGTTCGCGTTGTTCAACGGGAGCCCCCGTCGCCGGGTCTCGTCGCGCACCAGGTCGCCCATCTTGAGCGTCGCGAGGCCCATCCCCCGCGCGACCTCGACGAGCTCGTCCTTCCCGGAGCCGGGCATCCCGACGGTGACGATGAGTTTCATAGCCCGTCCGGAGGAGGAGGGGGCGGACCCGACGGTCCCCCCGAGGTACCGAGCCGCGCCGCGACCTCGCCCTCGGTCGCCGCTTGCAGCCGGTCCGCGCGCTGGCGGTAGCTCAGCGCCTCCTGCTCCTCGAGCTTCGATTGCTCGAGGTACCGGTCGGCCTTGATCTTCAACTCGGCGGTCTTCTGGGTCCGCATGGCGGCCCGGTGGTCGTACGTGCGGGCCTTGTGCTGAAGGTCGACGACCTTCTGCTGGAGCTTGCGGACCCGGTAGTGGAGGTTCGTGACGTCCGAGCCGATCGGAGCTCCCCCGGTCCGCGCGGTGGCGGCCTGGATGTCCCGGTCGTGCTGGGCAATCTCCGACTCGATGTCCGGGATCGTCCCGAGGACCCGCTGTGCCTTCTCGCGAAGGACGGCGGCCTGATGGCGGAGCTTCTCGATCCGGGTGTTGATGCGGGCCGCCCGCTGCTGGTTGCGCGTCGAAAGCCGCTCGTGCTTCGCCGCGATCTCGCGGAGCTTGGTGATGTCGGCGTACCCCTGGCCGAGCCAGCGGGACTCCCGATGAACGGTCGCGCTGCCGGCGCTCAGGGGCGAGCCGGTGGGTGCTGGGCCGCCCGACATCTGGATACCGACCGAAGGCGAGGACGGTCGCCCGGGTCCATAATGGTTTCAGCCTCTCGGAAGGCGCCCCCGACCGGGGCTACTCGGCGGGGGAACCCGCCGGGACGGGGTGCTCGGCCGGGGGCGGCCGGGCCGGGAGCTGGGCCGCCCGGAGGGTCGGGAGGAGCTCCTCGGGACGGACCCGACGCTGCTCCTTCGAGTCCCGGTCGCGGACCGTCACGGTGCCGTGGTCCGGGGACGCTGGGTCGACCGTGGTCCCGTCCACGGTGACGCAGAACGGCGTGCCGACTTCGTCGGCCCGAGCGTATCGCTTGCCGATCGTCCCCGCGATGTCGAGGTCGACCCGGATCCCCTCCTGGGTGAGGGTGGTCGCGAGGTGGCGCGCGAACTCCGTGTGGAGCTTGCGGATCAACGGAAACACGGCGACGGTCGAGGGGGCGAGCGGGCTCGGAAGCCGCCAGAGCGTCCGTTCCCCCTCGAGAGTGATGCCGACATCGGCGAGCGCCCAAAGGGCCCGGTCCACGCCAAACGTGAGCTCGAGAACGTGCGGCACCAGCCGGCCGCTCCCGTCGGGCTTGGCAATCGACAGGTCCTTGCCCGAACCCGCGCTGTGCCGGGTCAGGTCGTAGTCGCCCCGGTAGTGGACCGCGCCGACCTCCTTGAACCCGCCGAGACTGTCGAGCCGAACCTCGACGTCGAATTGGATCTTGTTGTAGAAGGCCCGCTCCTCCTCGGATTTCTCCCAGAGCCGGATCCGGTCGGCCGGGACGCCGAGGACCTCCCGGTAGAACCGGTACGTGTGGGCGAGGTGGTAGGCGTAGAATTCCGGGAGTCCCCCCGCGCTCACGAGGTCGGAGACCCGCGTGAGCACCGCCCGCTCCTCTCCCGCGATCCGCGGCCCGGCTCGGACCATCGGGAGCTCGAGAGAGGCGACCGTGACGATCGGAACGGCGAAGGAGGCCGGGTCGAAGAAGATCTGCAATTCGGCTTGCGTGAAGGCCCGCATCCGGAACAACAGCTGCCGGGGCGCGATCTCGTTCCGGTACGCCTTCCCGATGACGGCGATCCCGAGCGGAAGCGCCTTCCGGCCGACCTCCCACATCCGGGCGAACGCGAGGTAGCTCGACTGGGCGGTCTCCGGAAGGAGGTACGCCCGTTCGCCGTCCCCCGTCCCGAGCGTGAGGGCGAACATCATGTTGAACGGCCGGGGCACGGAGAGTTCGGTCGAGCCGCAGTTCGGGCAGCGCGCATGCGAGGCCGTGAGGAGCTCGGCGATCTGGACGGGCGTGAGGCCGTCGACCCCCTCCGGCCGGGCCGACTCGAGCATGGTGTCGGCCCGGAACGACCGGTGGCACTTGCCGCAGGTGACCTCCGGGTCGGTGAAGTTCTCGAGATGGCCGGACGCGCGTACGACCGCTTCGGGAACGATGTCCGCCGGGTCGATCCAGTAGTAGTCCTCGGAGAGTCCGACGAACCACGCCCGCCACGCCTCCTCGATCCGCCGCTTCAGCTCGGCGCCGAGCGGGCCGTAGTCGTAGAGCCCCTGCGTCCCGCCGTAGATCTCGGCGGACGGCCAGAGGTACCCGCGCCGACGGAGCAGCGCGTACAGCTCGTCGATCTTCACGCCGCGGGCTCCCGGTGGCGTGGGGGCCCCGGCCGAACGATAAGGTGTTCGGTGGCGCGGGTCACCAGCTGATACGCCGGGTCGTCCGGAGGGAGTCGGAGGACGATCGGGCGCGCCTCGCTCCCGGCGGCGATCCGGGCGAACTCGGGTCGGCCGAGCCACCGCCACGGTTCCACGAAGGCCGCCTTCGCGAGGAAATCGGCCGCCACCGGTGCCCCGGCGAGCCGAGAGGAGACGTAGTCGAACTCGAGCTCGCGCCAGATCGACGGGGCGTGCAACATCGCATTGTCCGTCCCCAAGATCGTGGGCACGCCGACACGGGCGAACTCCGCGAGGTCGGGCCGGCGCCCGAAGAGCGCGTTCGAGCGGGCGCAAACGGCGACGGTCGTCCCCGCGTCGCGGACCTCCTGGAGGTCGGAGGGGGTCGCGCACGTGAGGTGGACCAGCAGGTCCGGCTTGCCCCGTAGGTAGGTGGCCGGGTCTTCCCGCTCCGCTTCGCTCGCATGCATGGCGAGACGCTTCCCGGCCGCGCGGCACGCCCCCGCGATCCGGTCGAGGTCCTCGGGGGATTCGTCCCGGGCGGCCGAGAGCCCGATGCCGTCGGCCTCGCGGAGGAGTTCGTCCAGTTCGTTTCCCTCGAGCGGACGTCGGGTCGGTCGGCCGAAGATCTGGACCTCCAGCCCGGCCGAGCGGGCCGCCGCCCGGAGCAACCGTACTCCGGCCACACCCTCCTCGCGGAAGTCGACGGCGAGCGCGATCCCCTCCCGCCGCATCCGCAGCATCGCCCGTCGCATCGCGGCGGACTTCCGGGTGGGCGAGGTATCCCTCAGGAGTCGAAATTTGAAGCCGTTCGGAGGTTCGACCATCTCGGCGACCGTCGCCCTCGGGGGTTCGACGGTCGAGCTGGCGTCCCCCAGGTGGGTGTGCCCGTTCACCGGCGGGGGCACGACGATCCCCCGGATCCGGCGTTCGCCCGGCTTGCGGGACGCGGTCCCGGGAGAACCGACTTCGACGACCGCCCCGCCCTCGAACCGGACGTACCCTTGGCGGATCCCGTCGAGGTCGACGATGGCGCCTTCGACCCGCACGCCGACCGACCTGCCTCGGGGTCCGCTAGGGGTCGGGCTATGTAACGCGGGGGGCGGCGAGCGGGTAAACGGCTAAACGGCCGAGGCCGTCCGGTCGGCGGTGGGGACGGGGAAGCGAGCAACGGGGGGCGACCTCCTCGTGGTCGGTCATACGGTGGTCGACCGGTTCTGGCACGTCGCCTCGCTCCCGCAACGGGACCGTACGGTCCCCGTCGAGCGGGTCCGGGTCGCGCTCGGAGGGACCGCCGCGAACATCGCCCGGGCGTGCGCCGGGCGGGGCATCCGGACCGGCCTCGTCAGCCGGATCGGTCCCGACTTCCCGAAGGAGTTCCGCGCCGAGCTCGTCCGGGCCGGCGTCGACCTCCGTGGGCTCGAGACCGTCCGCGATGACCACTCCCCGACCTGCCTGATCATCGAAGACGGTCGGGGAGGCCAGGTCACGCTCATCGACCAGGGGCCGATGGGGGACGAATCGTCGGCCCGGCTGCCGACCGACCTCCTCGCCGGCTACCCGTGGGTCCACCTCACCACAGGTGACCCGGACTACCAGCTTCGCGTCCTGGCCGCCGCGCGCGCCGCCGGCGCCCGGGTCGCCGCGGACCCGGCCCAAGAGATCCACTACCGTTGGAATCCGCGCACGCTCCGGGCCCTCCTCGCCGGGTCGGAGATGTTCCTCGGCAACGAGGCGGAGGCGGCGGCCGCGGTCCGGTTGACGCGAGCGGGCACGGTCGCGCGTCTGACCCGGCTGGTGCCGCTCGTCGTGGTCACCCGAGGCCGACGGGGGGCCCGTGCCTACAGCCGCTCGGGTACGTTCGACGCTCCCGGCCGACGGCCCCGGACGTTGCGGCAAGTCACGGGGGCGGGCGATTCGTTCCGCGGCGGATTCTACGCGGCCTGGCTCCGGGGCTCCCCCGTGGCCGAAGCTCTCGAGGACGGGGTCCGGGCCGGGACGTCGTGGATCGAGACCGCCCGGTATCCTCGGAAGGGCCGACGATGAAGATGCGCCCCTTCGCCCACCTGATCTCGACGGAGGTCGCGCTGGCGCGCCTCTTGGCCGCGACCCGCCCGGTCGGCCGGCGCGAGACGGTCCCGGTGGAATCCGCCGTCGGCCGGCGGAGTGCCCGCGCCGTCCGGTCGCGCCGGGCGGTCCCCCCGTTCCGCCGGGCTTCGTGGGATGGCTACGCTCTCCAAGCCCGTTCCACCCGAACGGCGACGCGCGAGGAACCGGCCCGGCTCCGCCTCCTCGAGGACGTCTTCGCCGAGACGCGAACCCGGCAGCGAGTCCGAAGTTCGGAAGCCGTCGCGATCGCGACGGGGGGCCCGCTCCCCTCGGGAGCCGACGCGGTCGCCATCTTCGAGGACGTCCGCATCGAGGACGGCTGGGTCCTCGTGCCACACCTCGTCCGAAGGGGCGAGCGGATCGCGGAGGCCGGCGAAGACTTTGCGGCGGGGACCCGACTTGTCGATCAAGACGAGCTGTTCACGCCGGCCCGAATGGGCGCCCTCGCCGCCGCGGGGGAATCGTCCGTCCAGGTCTGGGCGCGCCCAAGGGTGGCGGTGCTGCCGAACGGAAACGAACTCCGGGTTCCGGGGACCCGTCTCGCCTTCGGTCAGATCCACGAGTCGAACAACGCCGCCCTTTCCGGGCTCGCCTCGGGGTTCGGGGCCGAGGTGACGACCGCGGCTCCGCTTCCGGACCGGGAGCCGGTCATCGAAGCGGCGATCCGCCAGGCTGCTCGCACCGCCGACCTCGTCCTCGTGACCGGCGGGAGTTCGGTCGGCGAGCACGACTTTCTGCCGTCGATCTTCCCCCGGCTCGGCCGCCTCCTCTTCCACGGGATCGCCGTCCGCCCCGGAAAGCCGACGCTCGCCGTACGGTGCGGCGGCTCCCTGGTCATCGGCATGCCCGGTCACCCGACGTCGTGCCTCGCGAACGGGCTCTGGCTCGTCGCGCCCGTGCTGGCCAAGTTGGGCCACGCGGACGGAGTCCCGTGGACCGACCGGCCCGTCGTCGTCACCGAACCGTACCAGGTTCCCACCTCGCGGTTTGCCACGGTGGTTCCCCTGGAGGTCCGCGGTGACAAGGCCCGACCAACGTTCCGAACCTCCGCGTCGATTACGTCCCTCGTTCCGGCGAACGCCTACGTTCTCCTCCGGCCCAATCGGCCATCGCTGCGCCGGGGAGAGGTCGTCGTGGCGCGAATGCTGCCGGAGCCGTTCGGGTCGACGGCCCACCCGCCAGCGTCGACCGCGACACCGCGCCGAAAAGCTAAGTGACGGCCCGGCGATAGCCACGGTCGTGCGGGATCGCTACGGCCGCCCGTTCACCGACCTCCGGGTCTCCCTGACCCAGCGCTGCAACCTGCGCTGCGTCTTCTGCCACATGGAGGGCCAGCTGGTCTCCGACGCCGAGCTGACCCCTACGGAGATCGAAACGGTCGTCCGAGCCGCGGTGCGCGCGGGCGTCGACCGGGTCAAGCTGACCGGTGGGGAGCCGACCCTACGGACCGACATCGTCGAGATCGTGGGACGGATCGCCCGGCTGGGCCCCGAGGTCTCGATGACCACGAACGGGCTCCGACTGGCCGCGCTCGCCGAGCCACTCCATGCGGCGGGCCTGACCCGCGTGAACGTCAGCCTCCCGAGCCTCGACGCCGCAACGTACCGCGAACTCACGGGGGTCGATGGCCTCGAGCGCGCGGTTGCGGGGGTGCGGGCCGCGGTTCGGGCCGGGATCGGACCGGTGAAGCTCAACGTCGTCGCGCTCGCCGGAACCACCTCCGACCCGGACGCGTTCGAGCGGCTGATCGCTTTCGCGCGGGAGGTCGGGGCGTGGATCCAGGTCATCGAGTTCGAGAACGTCCGCGGGCGCGTGGACCCGGAGGTCTACCGCTCCCTCCACTCCGAGCTCGGCCGACTGACGCAAGATGCGGTGCGCTCCGCGTTCCCGACCGGCTTCAACCGGCTCCACCACCGACCCCGCTACAGCGTCTCGGACGGCGGCCCTCCCGTCACCCTCGAGGTCGTGCAGCCGGTGGAAAATCCCTCGTTCTGCATGGCGTGCGACCGGCTCCGGGTCACCAGCGACGGTCAGCTGAAGGGGTGCCTGATGACGAATGCCGGGCTCGTCGACCTCCGCCCGATCCTGCACGAAGCGGACCCCGAGGACGCCCTCGACCGGGCGTTCGCTCTCGCCGTCGACCGCCGTCGCCCGTTCTTCGTCGGGGCCGAAACCCCGGTCCCGGAGCCGCCGAGGTTCGACGAGGGCGATCCACTCCCCATGGTCGGGAGCCCCCTCGTGACCGAAGGCGGTTAAGCGTCCCGAGGATTCGAGTCCCCCGTGCGCCGCGGCGAGCTCCGAATCGCCCTCCTCTCCATCGAGGGGAGCAACTGCGACGAGGAGTTGTTCGTCGCCCTGAAGTCCCTCGGGGCCCGCCCCGAGATCGTCCACCTGAAGCAGCTGGAGCAACGGGACGTCGAGCGCGCCCGGTTCCGCACCCTCGACGACTACCAGGCGCTGTTCCTCCCGGGGGGGTTCTCCGGCGGGGACTACGTCCGGGCCGGGGCGATCTTCGCCGCCCGGATCCGGGCCGGGATCGGGCCCCAGCTGGAGGCGTACCTCCAGAGTGGCCGGATCCTCGGCGGGCTCTGCAACGGCTTCCAGGTGCTGACCGAGCTCGGGCTCTTGCCGGGGCGACCTGGGGGGCATCTCGGACCGCCGGAAGCGGCCTTGCACGCCAACGCGTCCGGTCACTTCGAGTGCCGGCCCACGTTCGTCGCGTGGGAGGGGGGACGGTTCCCGGCCCTCCAGCACCTCTCGAAGGGGCAACGGTACATGTTCCCCTCCGCGCACGCCGAGGGTCAGCTGGTCCTCGGCGGGCCCCCCGGCGAACGGCTCGCCGAGCTCGAGGCGAATGGGCAGGTCCTGTTCCGCTGGGTCGCGCCCGACGGAGGACCCGCCACCTATCCGTGGAATCCGAACGGGGCGGTCGGAGATATCGCGGGGCTCATGAACCCCGAGGGGAACGTGTTCGGCCTCATGCCCCATCCCGAGCGGAACTTCTTCCGGGCGCAGTCCCCGGACTGGACCCGGACGTCCGGCGCCGAGGGTCCTTCGGACGGGCAGCGGTTCCTCGACGCCGTCCTGCGCCAGGTTGAGCGGACTGGCTGAATCGCCAGACCTCGAGCACCTCGTCCCCCAAGGGGAGGGCGGCGACTTGGCGGACCGATCCCCCTCCGTCGATCCATCGGTGCCGAATCGCCTCGCGTCCTGCTTCGGGCTGCAGTGAAGAGAAAACGACGAACGCCGAGGAGTCCGGGGTCAGATGCTCGGCGAGCGAATCGAGAAGTCGATCCGTCGGTCGCAACCCATCCGGTCCCCCGTCGAGGGCCAGGTTCACCCATCCGTCCGGGTCCCGTTGCGCTGGCGTCGTGGGGAGGTACGGGGGATTCGCGAGGATCCGGTCGAACCGCCCGAGACCGTCGGCGAGGTCGGTCCGCACGACCGCCACGTCCAGCCGGTCGGACCGCGCGC
>JAKIVT010000032.1 GCA_022750415.1 Thermoplasmata archaeon | reverse complement strand
TAGAGGTTCGGGGGTCCCCATTCCAGGGCGGCGGAACCGTTCACACCGACCAATACGGAGCTTGGGCCCGACGTGCCGGCCGCGATCACTCCATTCGCGAGTTGCGCCTCTCCACCAAGATACGAGGCATAGGCGGTGTAGAGGGTGGAGATCCCGGCGACGTCGGTCAGGTTCGAGTCGCCTCGGATCCGTTGGGTGACCGCGATGGTGGCCGCCTGACCGGAGGGATTGGTAATATGAGGGCCAACGAGGAGAACGTAGCTCACCGAGCCCGCGGTCTCGTTCGGAAACAGCTTCGCGATCTCGTTCGCGGCCATGGCGCTCGGCGCCGACGATGGCAGATTCGTTGCGGAGTTGGTCGTGACGGTCCCGACCTTCGGGAGGAGCGGGAGGGCGATGACGAGGAGAAGGATCCAGAAGATCACCGGCCACCAGGGATGGCGGTGGATGCCGCGGCCGAGGCGGCCAAAGGCCCGCGCGCCGAACGTCGAGTCGGCCGCTCCCCGCGTCACCTTTTCGGCGGGTCCGGGCGAGGGATAACGCTAACCCGGGGCGGGCGGGGGAGCGCCTCCCGGGGTGACCGGCGGCGTCTTTCGCCAGCTCGCCGGGAAGTCCGCCGCGTCGGCCACCACGCGCTCGGCGTCGACGACCCAGCCGTGCCGATGCTTGCCCGTATCGTCCGAGTCGACGAGAGCCCGCCCGAGGGCGAGGAGCGACCCCGAGCGGGAAACGAGGACCACCCGTTGGCCCGCCGAGAAGGTGCGGGTGATCCGCTCGATCCCCCCGCTGGCGAGGTCCGCGCCGTGGGCGATTGCAGCGGCCGCCGAGTCTCGTAAGATGATCTGGGGGAACTCCTGCCAGACCTGCTCCATGGGTCGCAACAGGGTGAGAAGGGTCGCCGGATCCCCGGCTCGGGCCCTCGTGACCGCGTCCGAGACCTGCGCGAGCGTGACGAGGTCCGCCTCTCCGAACGGTCCGGTTCCGGTGCGGCGGAGTTCCTCGAGGTGGCCCCCGACACCGAGGGCATCCCCCATGTCGACGGCCAGGGTTCGGATGTACGTGCCCGAGTCGGCGACCACGTCGAGGAGGAGGCGGGTGCCGGACCGCTCGACGAGGTCGAGCCGGTGGATCGTCCGGATGCGCCGCTCCCGCTTGACGGCCGAGCGCACGGGTGGAGTCTGGAACACGGGTCCGCGGAACTCTTCGAGGGCGACTCGGACGGCGGCATCGGTCACCTCGCCGTGGAGGGTCATGTCGGCGATGTACCGCTTGGTGAACTGGAGGGTGAGCGGGAGCAGCTTCAGCGCGGGGCCGAGGCCGATCCAGAGGACCCCGGAGACGTTCGGGTCGAGCGTTCCGGCGTGTCCCGCCCGCTCGACCCCGAGGAGGTCGCGGACCCAGGCGGTCACCTGGTGGGACGAGGGTCCCCGCGGCTTGTCGACGAGGACGAAGGCCCCGTGGGCGATCCGGTCGGCCACCGGACCCAGGATCGATTCGCCCATCAGCGGGTGCCTCCCGGCGGGGCGACGAATTCCACGATTCGGCGGGCGACCTCCCCGGGCGAGAGTTCGGACGAATCGACCAGGAGGTCGGGCGATTCTTTGGGGAGGTCGATCGCGTAGTACCGCCGATACCGGTCGCGCTCGCTCGCTTCCCGAGCCTTGGTCTGCACCGCGACGTCCTCGACGGTGCCGCCGTCCCGGCCCGCGAGCCGGTTCCAACGGACCCGGTCCTCGGCGGTGACGACGACGTACTGGGTCGGCACCCCGCGGCGGCGCAGCAACGGGCCCGTGATCCGGCCGTCGAGTAGGCGACTGGGGTCGGCCCGACGGACCATCTCCTCATCGAGGGCCCGGTCGATCGACGGGTCCTGTTCGGCGAGCGCCGAGAGTTCGAGGAGGGAGATCCCCCGTCGGCGGGCTTCGGACCGGAACAGCTCGCCCGCGCTGACGAACTCGAGGCCGAGCTCGGACGCCACGGTGCGGCCCGCGGTGGATTTGCCGCTGCCGGGCGGTCCGCCAATCGTGACGACCCGGTCGCTCACGCGATCGGCCCCTACGCACCCGGGCTAGCCGGCATTGCGAGGGAGTGGGTGGACTCGTGGCGCTTCAGCGCGAAGTGCTTCAGAACCCGCCGGAAGACGAGGGACAGGGGAACCGTGTAAAGCGTGAACAGGAGGAACCAGAGCGGGATGGGGAGCGGGTGGAGCGGCGCCAGCAGGCTGACGTTCGCGCCGCCGAGGTTCACGACCGCGCTCGCCGAGCCCGCGATGAACAGTCCGACCCACGTGTAGATCGCGATGACGAGGAACCAGGTCACGGCCATCCCCTTCAGTTGGGCGATGGACACCTCGCCGGAGAGCTTGGTCAGCTCCGCCTGTCGGGGCTTGAGCGCCTCGACCCGGTCCTTCTTGCCGGACCGGACCGCCTCGAGCTGGACCTTCCGGAACGCCCCGCTCCACGCCTGGACCTTGGCCGCCTTCACCCAGTCGGTCGCCCAGTTGTACGCGAGGGCGGTGAGCAGCATCTCGATGACGGCCGCGAGGAACATCGTGACGAGCAGGTAGGAATGGCCGAACCCGATCGTCGGCGCGAGGGCGAGCCCGAACCCCATGGCAACGCCGTTCCGCGTCGTCGGGTCGACGATCATCCAGATGCCGAGGATGAACAGGAACGTGAGGAGGAACGTCGAGGTCTTGAACGTCGGCGCGGGCGGCCGCACCGGGGCTTCGGGCTTGGCGTCGGCCTCGGTCTCCTCCGGTTCGTCGTCGCCCGAGTCGCCGTCGGGGAGCGGCGCGTCGGCCGCCATCGGCCTATTCGCCCCCGAGGAACCGGCGCAGCAGCGGGTTCATCTCCATCAGCTGCTCGCGGCCCATCGCCTCGTACAGGTTGATGATGATCCCCACCGTCAGCAGCACCCCGGTCCCGCTCGCATTGCCGACGGTCCCGATCAAATCGGCCCCGGCGGCCAAGGCACCGACAGCGGCGCCGGAGATGATGGTGATGACCGGGATGTACCGCTCGAGGACGCGGCGGAGCACCCGGGGCTCCCGACGGAATCCGGGGATCTGCATCCCCGACGCCTCGATCTGACGCGCCACGGCCTCCGGGCCCATATTCGTCGTCTGGATCCAGAATCGGGCGAAGATGATCGAGCCGGTGACCATCACGGAGAAGTAGATCATCACGTGGGCGAGGTCTTGCCACCAAGCGTGGCCCACGAGCAGCGAGCCGTACGTCTGCGCGTTCAGGAGCGGAAGTAGCCAGGACTCGAGTCCGTTGACCGTGGACAGGTAGTACGCCCCGCCCGTGAGCGGGGTCGTGGCGCTCACCCCCATCGCCGTGGCCGCCGTTTGGCTGGCCGGGTACGACCCGATCCACCACTGGTGGCCGAGCAACGGGAAATGGCTCAGCGTCGGGTTGGACCAGAGCAGGATCGAGAACATCGAGACGTTGGCGAGCAACGCCGCCATGAGAATGACCGGGATGTTGCTCGCGTAGATCAGACGGAGCGGGTAGCGACCGCGGGCGCCCCGGGCCTCGGCGTGGGAGAGGGGGAGCTCGATCCGGGTCGACTCGGTCCAAGCGACCAGGAAGAAGATGGCGGCCGTGCCGGCGAGCGCGACGACGGGATTCGGCGAATGGAGCAGCACCTGCTCCCAACCGCCACCCGCCATTTGGCCCGCGTTGAGGTGGGTGAAGAACCAGATCGATTTCGGGATCGTGCCGCTCGGCGGGTTCGTCTGGCTGATCGGCGTGGTCGAGCTCGCGGGGAGCCAATTCAGCGTCCCTTGGACGATCTGCTGGCTGACGCCCGCCGCGATGAACAGCGAGATGCCGCTCCCGATCCCCCACTTGGAGACGACCTCATCCATCAGGAAGACGAGGTAGCTGCCGAAGACGAGCTGGGCGACGATGATCGATTCCGCGAGGAGGAGGCCATTCCCCGGAGACGCCACCCCGAGGCTCGAGACCAGGCTCGCCGAGGGGGACAGGTAGCCGAAGACCTGCGGGACCGCCTCGACGAAGATCATCGCGACGACCATGACCTTCTGGGTCCCCTGGTACATCCCCTTGTCCTCGTCGTCGGTGAGGTCGAGGTTGATGATCTTCGCGCCGGTGAACAATTGCATGATGATCGACCCGGTGACGATCGGGCCGATGCCGAGGTGCATGAGCGTCCCTTGCTGGCCAGCGAGGATCGCGCGGTAGCTCTGGAATAGGTCGATGACGGTCGCCTGGTCGACGCCGTAGAGGAAGATGTTCGTGAGGACGAAGTAGAGGAGAAGGATCCCCACCGTCCAGAACATCTTCGTGCGGAACTGCACGTGTCCCTTCGGCTGGGAGACCGCCGGCATCCGGGACGTCACCGGCTTCAGGCCGTACAGCTTCGACTTCGGACCGTCGTAGGAAAGGCCCAGGAAGAAGAGTCCAAAGATGGCGACGAGAACCGCCGCGGTGATGCCGAAGCCGATCGGGGTCGGATGGGCCCAAACCCAATCGATACCGAGGAGGCCGACTCCGACCAC
The DNA here is from genome assembly GCA_022750415.1 of Thermoplasmata archaeon. Classification (GTDB taxonomy): domain Archaea; phylum Thermoplasmatota; class Thermoplasmata; order Lutacidiplasmatales; family UBA184; genus Lutacidiplasma. The sequence goes on along the minus strand of JAKIVT010000032.1, from coordinate 11,213 downwards.
CAGGAGCGGGATCGCCCACCGGTAGTCCCGAGGGATCTCCTCGTCGGCCATGAACGAGGTGTCGACCCCCGCCGCCGCTTATATGCCTTCGGGGTCGCGCGCCGTTTCTACGCCGGGGCCGGGGCGTCCTTCAGAATCTCGACCTTCGTCTGGGCGTGCTTCGTCGCGTGGGCGACGAACACCTTCCACGGCCTCGCGGTCCGGCCCCCGCCGAGGAGCCGGTCGACCCCAATCCGCGAAAGGTCCGCAACGTACCCCGTCGCCGACTCGGTGAGCGCCTTCGCGGCCTTCAGGAACGGAACGAGGCCATCGAGCTGTCCGACGTTCAGCGTGACCGGGTTCTCGACGATCTCGGGGGGCCGCTTGAACCCGTGCCGACCGAAGTGGTCCGGCGCGTAGATCAGCATCGACTTGAACTTGTACTTGTGAAGGCCGGCATTGCCCCGGCCGCCCTGCTTGCCCGCGCCCCGGCCGGCCTTGATGCCCCGGCCGTGGGTGCGTTGGCCCCGGAACCTCCTCGTTCGGCTCGGCATTGGACCCCTTACATCATCCGGCGCGCGAGGTCGTTGACCGCGCGGCCCCGGTAGCCGAGCGCCCCGCCGAGGGCGAACGGCTTCTTGGTCGAGCGCCAGCCGCCCTTGGGTGCGCGGAGGCGGAACAGCGGGCGGACGCCGGGGGTGCGGGAGAGCCCCTCGGCGAGGATCTGGCGGGTGAGGTCGTTGAAGTCCTTGACCCGGGCGACGGTTCGAGCGGTGTCGTCGGTCAACCGCTCCCCCGTGACGCTGACGCCCCGTTCCTTGAGGAGGAGGCTGAGGGTCTCGGGCTCCGCTTCGCCCCAGGTCACGTACCCCTGGACCTTCGTGAGCATCCCGCGCATCTCGCCGGCCTCGCGCACGACCGTCGCGTGGTTCGGGCGGGTCAGGTGGAGCTGGTCGAGGGTTTGCACAATGTCGTGCCGCGCGTGGATCGACCCACGGACGCGGATGACCATCCACGCCATCCCTAGGGGCCTCCTCCGGGCGGGCGGGGCGGCGGACCTCGTCCGGGCGGTCCCCGGCCCGGGGGACCGCGACCGGGTCCACCGCGTCCTGGGCCACCCCGGCCGCCGGGTCGGCGGCCACGGCCACCGGGCCCGCCGCGGCGACCGGACGGGGCGCCTTCCTCCTTCGGAGGCAGGATCGACGTGCCGATGCCGCCGCGGACGACTTTGAGCCGCTTGGCGTCCTCGGGCGTGAGCTTGAGGTCGGAAAGGGCGACGAGCGCCGTGAAGGCGGCCTGGGCGTAGTTCACGGTCGTCTTCGTGTGGCCGACGGTGTACCCCCACGCGTCGGTGATACCGGCGAACCGGAGGATCGGCTTCGCCACGTCCCCGACCGCGAGTCCGACGCCGCGGGGCGCGGGCTTGAACGTGACAACGACCGACCCGGAGCGTCCCTTCACCTGGAACGGCACCGTGTGGGACCGGCCGCAGCCGCACTCCCACGAACCGCACCCTCGGAACACCTCGACGATCTCGAGCTTCGCCCGGTCGATGGCGCGGCGGATCGTCGGACCGACTTCCCGGCCCTTCGCCCGTCCGAGCCCGACGTACCCGTCGCCGTTGCCGACGACGACGGTCACGGCGAACTTGAACCGGCGACCGGAGTCGGTCATCCGTTGGACCATGTTGACGTCAAGGACCTCGTCGTGGAGGCCGGGGAGAAGTCGGTCGATGATCTGGGCCTCGCGGAGCGGAAGCCCTGCGTGGAGCGCGTCCCCGATGGTCGTGATCTGACCGGAATGGACGCGGCGACCGAGTTCGGTGCGCGGCACCCAAGGGGGCGGGGGGGCGGGACCGGTCGGGCCGGAGCCGAACCGTCGGCCCTCGAACGGCGGGGGAGAACTGGGGGAAGCGGCGCTCACGGGGAGCTCCCGGTTGGCCGCACGACGACCTTCGGCAACTCGACCTTGAACGATTCCAGCGGTTTCGAGAGCGCCGGCTTCAGGTGGGCCCCATTCAGCCGCTCGGGCTTCGGGAACGCCGTCTTGCCGTGCGGGATCTCGACGCCGGCGTCGAGGAGCCCCTTCAGGGCCCCGAGGAGTCGGCCGCCACTCGTCGGGTGGCGAAGCCCGGTGTCGAACACGGCGTCGTTCGCTCCGGCTGCCTTCGCCCGAAGTCCGGCGAGGTACCCAGTAAGGTACGCCGCAGGGGTCGAGGCCGAGTTCTGCGCAGGGAATCCGACGAGGCCGAGCTCGCGGCTGTCCGCGGCGGCGAGGACCCGGTCCCCGATGGGGTCGTAGGCGGTGAGCGCGACGATGATCCGGCCGCGCGAAAGGCGGACGACGGCCCGGGTCCGGCCGGACTTCAGCAGGGCCAGCCGGGAGCGGTAATCGGTAAGGCCGTCGCGCCGGCGGCGGAACGGAACACGGTGGCGGGGACCCGAGCTCATCGCTTCTCCTCCGGTAGGTGTCCCGCGAGTCGCAGGTTGATAAGAAGGTGCGCCCGGCTGCGGAACATCCCGCCCTTCGCCCGTCGGTAGAACGCCCGGTACACCGCCGGTGGGATCTTCTTGGTCGCCCGCAGTTCGGCCAGCAAGTTCCGCTGGGCGCGGATCCGCTTCATCCACCGCTCCTTTTTCGGAACGCGGGCGAGCGGCGTTCCCTTCCGGGACCCCGGACCCTGGTGACGACCCTTCGCGACCTCGGCCGCGTGGACGCGCGCCCGGACCCGGGAGGTTCCCTGGATCGGCTTGCGCCGGATGACGCCGGCCTTGATCGCGCTCCGGACGTCCGCCCGGGTCACCGCGTCGGCGATCTCCGACTCGCTCGCCGGGTCGATCCAGACCCGCCCGCGGCCGCACTTGAGGAGGGCCGCGGCGAGCCGCCGTTGGTTCGTGAGGTCGGGCACGACTACTCCTCCGCTTCGCGGACGATCGGGTTGAGCACGTGGAGGCCGAGCTGGCGGGCCGCCTCTTCGAGGACGAGCCTCCGCCGGGTGCCGACGGTGCGCGCGATCAGGACGGCGTCGACCTTGGGGTTGAGCGTCGCGAGAACATCGGCCGTGCGAACGAGGACGGGGCGGAAGCCGGTGGGCGTGAGGCCCCGCGTGACCCTCGGGGAGCCGAACCCGATCGAGACGACGACCGGTCGGTACCCGTAGTGCCGGCGCTGCTTCGATTGCATGCCGCGGGGGCGTCGCCAGGAGTTCCAGCGGCCGATCCGGAAGTACCGGTACGAGGCGGTGCGGACGAACTTCGGTCGCCGCACGTCGGTCTCGTCCCGGACCGAGAGCAGCCGGGCGAGCTCCGGCTCGAGCGTCGGCCGGCGGGGCGCTTTCGGAGCGGCCTTCTTGGCCGGCTTCGCCGCCTTCTCGGTCGGTGCGGGCGTCTTCGCCCGTCCGTCCGACTTCTTCGGTGTCCGAGAAGAGGGGGAATCCTTGGCCGAACCGGAATCTTCCGGCTCCTTCGTCGCCTCGGCCTTCGGCTTCTCGTCCGCCATTAGCCCTCCTTCGGGTGGGCCCGGTCGACGAGGTAGATGCCGTCCTGGAAGACGCGCGGGTCGTAGTCCCGGATCCGGGTCGTCCGCTCGATGTTCGCGGCCGATTGGCCGACGAGCTCGATGTCGTGTCCGCTGAGGACGACGAAGTCTCCGTCGACCTTCGCGGTCACACCGGGGACGAGGGCGGCGGTCCGGGGGTACTTCTCGCCGAGGAAATTCTCGATGACGAGTTCGGTGTCCTTCGCGAGGACCTTCATGGGGAAGTGGGCGGCGACGACCTTCATCCGCGCCTCGAACCCCTTCGTCACGCCGACCGCGAGGTTGCCGACATGGCGCTCCCACGCGTGAAGGAGCGACTGCGCCTGGCGGCGGTTCGCGGGGATCTCGAGCTTGAGCGTCGCCTCGCCGGAGGCGACGGTGAACGTGAGAACGTCGTTGGGGAACGGACGGGTGACCGAGCCGAGCGGCCCCTTCGCCGTCAGGGTCCGTCGACCGCCCGTCAAGGTGACCCCCTTCGGGATCGGGACGGTGACCGAGTCGCGGCGGGCGTCGTCAGTAGACATAGGCGACGAGCTTCCCTCCGATCTTGAGCTCCCGAGCCTTCTGGTGGTCCATCACGCCCTGGTTGGTGGAGAGGACGAGGAAGCCGAAGTCCTGCGCCGGAAGGAACCGGGACTCGTACGCTTCCAGGTCGCGGCCCCGGATGGCGAGCCGCGGCTTGATGACGCCGCACGAATTGATCCGGCGGGCGAGCTTGACGTCGTAGCGGCCGCCGCGGCCGTTGGCGACGAACGTGAACTCCTCGATGTACTTGTGCTCGCGAAAGATCCGGAGCACCTCGCCGATCAGCCGGGACGTCGGCGCGAGGGTGGCGTTGGCCTTCCCCTGGCGGTCGGCGTGGCGGAGCGAGACGAGGGCATCGTTGAGAAGATCGTGTTGCATCGACCGGACCTCACTGGTACTTTCTGAACCCGAGGTCCATGGCGACCTCGCGGAAGCACTGGCGGCAGAGGTGGAGCCCGTAGCGGCGGACGATGCCGCGCTTGCGGTCGCACCGGAGGCAACCGACCTTCCGGCCGAACAATTTCTTCGGTTTCATCGGCGGTTCACTCCAGGAAGACGACGCGGAATCGTTCGGCGAGGAACGCGCGGGTCTCGTCCCGGGAGGCCCGGACGGAGCGGGGGAGCCGCCGCGGGGCGATGAGCCGCTCGCGGATCCGGTAGCCCGCCCGGCCAACCTCGACGCAGACGTCCATCCCGTGGATCCCGATCTGCGGGTCGTACTTCATGCCGGCAATGTCGGTGTAGTCGGACATCCCGAAGGAGAAATTGCCGTTCTTGTCGATCGAGTCCGGGTCGAATTGCCGGTCCCGCGCCTCGAAGGCCCGGTCGAGGAACTCGGCGGCGGCGGCGCCCCGGAGCGTCACCTTCGCGCCGATCTCTTGCCCCTCCCGGATCCCGAAGTCCCGGTTCGTCGCGTGCGACCGGGTGGCGATCGGCTTCTGGTGGGTGATCATCTCGAGGACCTTCACGGCCTTCGTCCGCTCCTCTCCCGAGGCGCCGACGCCGGCGTTGACGACGACCTTCACGACCCGCAGTTGGCGCCACCGGTTGCCGGTCGGCGCGGCGGGCGGGGGGACGGGGGCGGCCGCGGCGGGAGCGCTCACTTGGCGAGCGCCTCCGGCATGGTCACGACGGGGGCCTGGTCGCCGACGATGTAGACGTACTCCTTGATCGTCGAGAACCCTTCCTTGAAATGCACCAGGTTCGGCTGCGAGGAGTTGCGGATCTCGACCCGATCGACGCGGCCGAGCTCCCCGACGTGCGAGCCGCCCGCGACGTACGCGAGCTTGCCCGGCGAGAGCGGGAGGTGTCCGACGACCTTCTGCTTCGGGACCTCGATCTGGATCGAGTCGCCGACCTTCCAGGCGCTCGAGGGGGCCACCAAGAGGTTGCGACCGTCGTGGAGCGTGACCTCGACCTTCCCGCCGCGGACGGCGTGCTTGAACCGGACCCGGCCGATCTTGGTGTTCGCCTCCTTGGCGGCGATCGGGACGAGGACGAGCCGACCGGACCGGTCGCGCAGAACGCGGAAGTGTTCGTCGAGCGGCTTCTCGAGGGAGATGGTGTCGAACAGTCCGACACCCCAGGCGAGATCGCGGACGATCTTGCCGTCGACGCGGACGTTCCCCTGTCGCAACAGGATCCGCGCCTCGCGGGCGGTCGCCACGATCTTGCGGACGTCCCGGAGGACGAGGAGGATGGGGATGGAAGCTTCCTGGGCGTGGGGGCCGGGCGCGGGGCGCTTGACCCACTTCGTCCCCTTCCGGGGAATCGTCCAGGCGCGGGGGGCGGCCCCCCGCTTCAGTCGGAACGTCATGGCTTCGCCTCGGTCTTGAGGGCCGGGCCGGTCGGCGTCTCGTTGGTCGCCGTAGTCTCCTCGGTTTCCGCCTCGGCGTCCGGGACCTTGAGGATCCGTCGGCGCCACGGGTCGGAGAGGTTGAGCTTGGTGAGCACGAGGTGGCTCGGGCGGATCGGAAGCGGCTTCAGCTTCGCGTCCGCGGTCTTCGTCGTGACGTTGTCGAGCGTGAGACGGTAGTCGCGCCGGTTGACCTGCGCCACCCGGCGTTCCTCGCCCACCGTGCTGTAGCTGCCGGAGAGGACGCGGACGGTGTCGCCCTTCCGAACGGGGAGGGAGCGGCGGCCGTACCGGGCCCGGAGCTCGCGTGATAGGGGCACGGACATCCGGCGGCGGCGCTCCTGGTGGTCGGCGGTGTACATCGCCTTCCGTTGGCGCCGGGGTTGGCGGGACTGCGTCGACATCGTTCTCCTTACAGGATGATGGACGACGCGGCGGCGATCCGCGGCCATCGCTCCGCCGCCTCCTTTGCGACGGGGCCCTTGATCTGACTTCCCTTGATCTCGCCGGTCTCGGTCGTGATCACGGCGGCGTTGTCCTCGAACTGCACCCGAGTTCCGTCGGCGCGGCGCATCGGGTAGCGGGAGCGAACGATGACGGCGTGGAGGACCTGCCGGCGCATCTCGGGCGTCCCCTTCTTGACCGAGACGATGACGAGGTCGGCGATCCCCGCGCGCGGGTAGCGGCGGTGGGTCCCGTGCCAGTTCCGGACGGCGATGATCTCGACGATCTTCGCGCCGGTGTTGTCGACGCAGTCGAGCCGGGCCCCCTTGGGGAGTCCGCGGCCCCGGCGTCCCGCGAGGCCCTTCATGCGGCCTCCTTGACGACGGCCGGCGGCTCGGCGTCGATCGGGGTCGGGTCCTCGGCCGAGAGTCTCCGGGCGGCCTCCCCGAGGTCCTCGACAATGCAGAACGAAACGAGCTTCGAGAGCGGTCGGGTCTCGGCGATCCGGACCTGGTGGCCCAGCGGAATGGCGAGGCACGGCGGGTTATGGGCGAGGTAGCGCCGGCGGCGCTTCTCGTAGCGCTCGTACTTCCGGACGAAGTGGAGGAGCGTCCGCTCCACGACGGCGGTCTTCTCCATGGACAGCGAAACGACGGTCCCTTCGAGGACCTGACCGCGTACCGGCAGGCGGCCGTGGAACGGACAGTGGCGGTCGTCGCAGGCCGTTTTCGGTCCGCGCACGTCGAGCCCGATGTCGCGGGCGCGGGGCGCGGCCTTCTTCTTGGGGGCGGCACGGGCCGGGCTCATCGAGATCCTCCCCGCGAGCCGCGCAGCGAAAGTCGCTTCGTGCGGTCCTCGGGACGCACGCGAAGTTGGTCGCCAGATAACGGTATCTCACGGCCGTCGAGAACGATGGTGCCGGCGGCGCCGGTCTTCACGATCCGGACGACCCGGCCCGTCGGAAGACGGACCACGAACAGGCCGAGCGACTCGTCGACCAGCGTGCCGCGGACGGGTCCGACGATCCCCGGATGCGTGAGTTCGATGGGGGCGCCGAGGATCTCCCCGGCGAGGAGGTCGATGGGACGGTCGGAGTCCGGTTGCATGGCGACCACCCTTACGGAGCGGCGGCGAGGGCCGCGCGCTCCCGTTCGCCGAGGACCGTCAAGGCGCGCGCGACGTTGGTGCGCAGCGCCCGCATCCGCCCGGGGCTCGGGGGAGCGCCGCCCATCGCCGCGACGCCGCGCTCCCGGAGAAGGTCGTTCTCGATGACGGCGATCTTGGTGCGGAGCTCCTCGTCCTCGAGGGCCCGGAGGTCCTTCATCCGCAGGAGCGTCACAACGGGCCTCCCGGCACGCCCGGGTCGGGGATCGGCGCGAGCGGGTCCCCTTCGACCGGGGGCATGACGTCGGGCGGCGGCGCGATGACCGGCGCGGGAACGTCCTTGACGTGGATCTCGTCCGGCAGCTTCGCCGTCGGCTTCATGATCCAGACGGTGACGCCGATGACACCCGGCTTGAGGCGGGCTTGGTAGAACCCCTTCCCCATCCAGAGGTGAACCGCTTCCCCGCAGTACTTGATCGTCCCGGACTTGAACCGCTCCGTCCGGTGCCGCTCGCCGGTGAGCTTGCCGGAAAGGATCACCTGGCAGCCGCGGGCCCCGGACTCCATGATCCGGCGGACGGTCGAGTGGCCGGCGCGCCGGAAGTGCCAGCCCCGCTCGAGGGTGCTCGCCAGCTTCTCGGCCATCAGCTGGGCGTTGAGCGACGGCTGCCGCTCCTCCTGCACCTCGATCTGGGGGTTGTCGAGGTCGAATCGGTCCTTGATGTCCTGGGTGAGTTGCTTGATGAGTTCGCCGCGGCGGCCGATCAGGATACCCGGCCGCTCGCAGATGAGCGTGACGCGGGTCCCCATCGGGGTCCGCTGGATATCGAGGCCGCCGAACCCGGCCCGGGCCGACTCTTGCACGAGGTAGTCCTTCAGGAGGACGCGGCGCGTCGCTTCCTGGATGACCTTCCGCTCGCTCGCCATCGCCTAGGCCCCCCGCTCGGCGAGCACGATCTCGACGTTCGTGGTCTGCTCGTTCCAGGCCGTGGCCCGCCCGTGGGCCCTCGGCATGTTCGCCTTGCGGATCCGACCGCGGGCGCAGGCGGCCACGCGGACCACGAGGTCGTCGGTGTCGATTCCCTCGTACTCGGCGTTCGCCTCGGCGTTCTTGAGGATCTGGAGAACGGAGCGCGCGACCTTCTTCGGGTACCGGCCCGGTCCGATGCCGGTCTTGTGGGCCGTCTCCTGGTTGTACCGGCGGAAGGGGATCGCGCGGCGCTCCTCGATGACGTCCTCGAGCAGCACCTTCGCCTTCTCGAGGCCGAGGCCCCGGATGGCGTTCATGACCTCGTAGGTCTTCTTCGGGGACATCGGCAGTTCGATGCCGCGGGCGCGGGCGACCTCGTCCGTCGCTTCCCCGTGGTAGGTGTAGCCGCGCACTCGAACCCCTCCCTCACTTGAGCGGCATGAACTTCGACGACCGGGTGGCGCCGACGCCCGGGCCGGAGTGCTTCTCGAAACGGCGGGTCAGAGCGAATTCGCCGAAGTAGTGGCCGATCATTTCCGGCCGGACCTCGACTTCCTTGAACTCCTTCCCGGTGTGGATCGCCACGCGGCGTCCGACGTGCTCGGGGAGGATCAGGGCGTCGCGGGTGTGGGTCCGCTGGACGATGCCGGCGGCGGCCCCTTCGGTCATCTTGGCAAGGAAGATCGTCGTCTCGGAGTTGAAGCCGCGGCGGATCGACCGCCGGGCACGGGCCCCCAGGAGCTTCGCGAGCTCGCTGAGCGGGAGTTCCTTCAGTTCCGGCAGGGTCTTGCCGCGGAGCGTGAACTCCTTCTTGCGGCGGACCTCGACCTTCTTCGCCTTCCGGCCCTTCGGCATCGCCTACCGACCTCCGCCGCGGCTCGTCCGCTTGCGCCGTTGGGACCGGGAGAATCGTCCGACCTTCGCTCCGGGCCACGTCCCCGAGCTGACGGTGCTGGGGCGACCGACGTGCTGGTGCGCGCCGCCTCCGTGGGGGTGGTTGACGGGGTTCATGGCGACCCCGCGGACCTTGAACGCGGGCTTCGACAGGGTCCGGTAGGCGTTGACCTTCTTGCCGGCCTTGATGATCGGTCGCTCGAGGCGCCCGCCGCCGCCGACCGTTCCGACCTGGGCGCGGCACGTCGGAAGGAAGGTCTTGAACGCTCCCGAGGGGAGCTGGATCGTCACTTCGCGGTCCGTATGGGCGACCACGAGCGCGCTCGTGCCGGCGGCGCGGACCAGACGGCCGCCGTCGAACGGATTGACTTCGAGGTTCGAGACGAGGGTTCCATCCGGAATCCCGGACAGCGAAAGAATGCTGCCCCGCTGAACGGGGCCGGAGTGCAGCGAAACGGAATCGCCCGTCGCGAGACCGGCGGGGGCGAGGAGTCTCAGGCGAACCCCATCGGCGGTCCGGACCAGGGCAACGGGCGCCGACCGGCCGGGCGCCATCGCGAGGTCGATGACCTTCGCTTCGCCGGAGACCGACGGGGAGGGGTGGTAGATGGGACCGTGATGCCGGTGGCTCGGCGACCGATACGGCCCGGTGCCCGCGCCGCGCCGACGGGAGATGATCCGCTTCCCCATCAGAACACCCCGGCCCGGCCGCCGATGTCCTCGGCCGAGTACGGCGGCGCGAACTTCACGGTCGCGATCTTGCCGGTCTGCACGATCTTGGTGTTGACCTTGGCGACCTTGCAGCTGTAGATCTCCTCGACGGCCTTCCGGATCTCCGCCCGGGTCGCCCGCCGGTCGACGACGAACTCGAGCTTGTTGAGCCGCTCCATCTCGTCCATCGACTTCTCCGTCACGTAGGCGTGGAGAAGGATCCGGTGGCGGAGCTGCGTCATGGCTTCGCTCCGTCGAGGCGGGCCTTCAGCCGCTCGACCGCGGCCTGGGAGAAGATGGTCAGCCGACCGGGGTCCCCACCGGGGGCGAGGTCCTCCGCGCCGAGCCGTCCGACGTCGACCACGTCGACCCCCGGGAGGTTGCGGAACCCGCGCGCCTTGTCCGGCGCGCTCGTGACGATGAGGAGGCTCTTTGGCCCGCGGCGGAGACGGCCGCGCCGTTTTCCCCGACCGGCCCGGATGTGGACGCCCGCCTGCGCGCGGTCGACGTCGTCCCAGAGCTTCAGCCGCGCGAGCAGCTCGCGGGCGTTGGCCGTGGAGTCGATCGCTTCCATCGAGGTCTCGAGCACGACAGGGAGGTGGAGCCCCTCGGGGACCATGTGGCCCCGGGACTTCGCGAGCGCGAGGACCCGCGTCGCGGCGAGGGCCGCGGCGAACGCCGCCTGCCGCTCGGAGCGGTTGATCTTCTTGGCCCAGATCGTGTCGACCTTGGGCGGGTGCGCCGGCCGGCCACCGACGGTGTTCGGGGCTTGGGCGCCGGTCATGCTGCCCATGAGCCTCGGTGTTCGGGAGACGCCCTTTCCCTTCCCCGACCATTGGACGGAGTGCCGGGCCCCGGCGGTCAACTTCGTGCCGTGGGGTTGGCGCCGGTGGGAGTGGGCCGCGACGACGGCCCGCCGGATCAGGTCCTTGCGGATCGGAGCGGAGAATTGGATCGGGAGCGGAACGAGTTCGCCGGGTTTTCCCTGGAGCGAGAGGAGATGGACCCGGTGCTGCGGGGTGTGCGACTCGCTCGGGGTCTCCGTCCCCGACGGGGGTTCGGCGCTCATCCGCCCTGCTTGGAGCGCGTGCTGAAGTAGCGGATGTCGACCTTCTCGACCGCGGCGACATGGCTCCGCATCGGCAGCCGGAACCGAAGCAGCCGCTTCGCCGGGCCGGGGAGCGAGCCGTGCAG